>LADO01000002.1 GCA_000961595.1 Peptococcaceae bacterium BRH_c4b | reverse complement strand
ACGCTGCAAAAGAAAGGTACAGCTCCGGCCATGGAGGCCGCCCGCCGTGCTGCCGGCGCGGCAGACCGGCTGGACGCCGGCATAGCGGTGGTGGCCGCCAGCGGTAATTCACTGGAGGATATATTGGCCGCCGAATTTATATACAAATTTATTATGGATTTAATGAGAAAGAAATAGCCGGCACCCAGCACTTTTACGGATTAAACCTCTCCGGGAGTTTAGTAATATCATGCCGCAAAGGCATATTTTTTTTGCCGCTCCC
Organism: Peptococcaceae bacterium BRH_c4b; assembly: GCA_000961595.1. GTDB lineage: Bacteria > Bacillota > Desulfotomaculia > Desulfotomaculales > Desulfocucumaceae > Desulfocucumis. The sequence goes on along the minus strand of LADO01000002.1, from coordinate 56,863 downwards.
ATAAACATTTAATGGACAGGTTCATGGGGGGAGTGCGCATGCCTGGGGCCAGAAAGAAATTTTTTTCAGCTTTAATGATGCGGGGCTGGCCTTACCTTTTAACGGCGCTGTTGGTTTTTACCCTTGGTATTACCGTGGGCGCGTTGAGTGTGGAGCGCCTGGACAGTAAGCAGTCGGAAGAAGTAAGCCGCTACCTGCAGGGATTTGTCAGGGATTTGGATGAATTCAACCTTGATCATCAGCGGGTGGCCAGGAACTCGCTGCTAAACGGAGCCGTGATGGTAGGGGCAATTTATATACTGGGACTGACGGTTATAGGCATGCCGGTTACACTGGCCATTCTTTTTGCCCGGGGATTTGTGCTGGGCTTTGCGGTGGGCTTTCTGGTAAGGGATTTGGCGGCGGGAGGTATACTAATGGCCCTGGTGTCGGTGGTTCCACATAATCTGCTTTACATACCGGCACTGCTGGTGGGCGTGGCTTCGTCACTGGCTTTTGGCATGCTGCTGTTAAAAAGAAATTTTAATACCAGGTTACCGGTCCTGCCCAACTATGTCATGTATACCACCATAATGCTGGTGGTGCTGGCTGTAACTTTGGGGGCGGGAATGGTAGAATCGTACGTATCGCCGTGGCTTACCAAAATGGCGGCGGAAGCTCTGCAGAGCGGTCTTGCAACCCCGACGGGGAGTTAGTTCAAGACGGCGGGCTAAATACGGAGGGTACTATGTTTATCGTTATATCTGGTTTGAGGAATAAGTTGCTTGCTTTGATCAGGTTATTGCTGGCGTTTGCCATTCTGGCCATACTGGCAGGCCAGCTATACGGCCTGGTAAAGGATGCCGGGTGGTTTTACGGGCGCTGGGTGGATGACAGGCAGCCCAGCGGTAATCCCCTGAAGGTGTTCCGCCAGCCACAGGAAGATCCCCTGCCCACATGGGAGGACGGGGATGGTATTATCCAGCAGCTGCGGGAATTTTACTTAAAGGATTAGTCTGGCCATAGCCGGGCTTTTTTTTGTTGTTAATTAGGATATAATTATCCAGACAGGAAAAATCCATCTGGAATAGAATTTTATATGTAAAACGTAACATCATAAGAATACAAAGCATGGGAGGTATGCATATGCCGTCGAAGGTTTATTTTACGGATATGAGGGCTGAACATGGTAAAAGCCTTTTGAATAAGTTGGAAAAGCTGTTTGAGGCCGCCGGTATGAAAGAGCTGATCAAACCAGGCGATCTGGTGGCGCTCAAAATTCACTTCGGGGAGAGGGGCAATACAGGCTATATCCGGCCCCAGTTTACCCGTAGAATTGTAAACCGGGTCAAGGAACTGGGCGGCAAGCCCTTTCTCACCGATGCTAATACACTTTACGTTGGCAGCCGGGCCAACGCAGTGGACCATTTGCAGACAGCCATTGAAAACGGCTTTGCCTACGCGGTGATGGATGCGCCCTTAGTTATTGCTGATGGGCTGAACGGCAAGGATTACGTTACCGTGCCGGTGGGTTTAAAGCATTTTAAAGAGGTAAAGATAGGTAGCGCTATAGTGCACGCGGACGCACTGATCGCCATTTCTCATTTCAAGGGTCATGAAGCCACGGGTTTCGGGGGCACCCTTAAAAATGTGGGTATGGGCTCTGGCTCCAGAAGCGGGAAGCAGATGATGCATTCCGACGTTCTCCCCAGCGTAAATATTGGAAAATGCCTGGGCTGCTCCAAATGCAGCCAGTGGTGTCCTGCCGGTGCCATAGCCGTGGGCGAGGACAAAAAGGCTGCGGTGGATGAAAAAAGCTGCATTGGCTGCGGAGAGTGCACCGTCACCTGCCCTGTCCAGGCCATAGCAATAAACTGGAAGACCAAACCGGATATGATTCAGGAAAAAATTGTGGAGTACGCCGCCGGAGTGCTGAAAAATAAAGCCGGCAAGGCAGGCTTTATCAATTTTGTAAACAATGTTTCCCCCGACTGTGACTGCTTTGGCTGGACGGACGCTCCTCTGGTACGGGACATCGGTATGCTGGCTTCTCTGGATCCGGTGGCCCTGGACCAGGCTAGCGTCGACCTGGTCAACAAAGAAAGGGGACTTCCCAATTCCAGAATTGCCGGTAAAGAAGACAGCGGTGACATATTCAGGGCGGTGCACCCCAGGGTGGACTGGCGGGTCCAACTTGCCTACGGTGAAGCCATCGGGCTGGGCTCCCGGAAATATGAGCTGATAAAAATTTGAGCTTTCAAGGGTAAAACAGGGGATAGCCGTGTGCGATGGCCCGCATGCACGGTTCTGTGAGAGGGGCAGTTTTAACTGCCCCTACTCGATTTAAATACCGTATCCGTTGCGTTTTTAGCCGGGGAGGTTTTGGGTATGAAAAGTATTATCCGGCAGTACATGGATTATATATCCATTGAGAGAGGACTGGCTTACAACACACTGCAGTCCTATCAGTCGGATCTGCTTTTTTTTGAAGAGTTTTGCCGGAATAAAGGCTACGACCCTATGGGCGACTCCGCCAGGTCAGCTGTTATGGCCTACCTGATTAGTCTGAAACGTGAGGGTATGGCGTCCACTACTTCGTCCCGCAGGCTGGCAGCCATAAAATCATTTTATAAATATTGCCTCGGTGAGGGCATAACCGACCGTGATCCCACGGAAAATATAGAATCGGGAAAGAGAAGCCTGAAGCTGCCGGGGGTGCTTTCTGTTTCCGAGGTAGATGTGTTGCTGAATCAGCCCCGCAGGGATACGCCGGCCGGATTGCGGGACAAGGCCATGCTGGAAGTCATATACGCTTGCGGTATCAGGGTTTCTGAGTTGACCGGCCTTAACGTTGGAGATGTGAACATTGAACAAAAATATATAAGATGCCTGGGCAAAGGGGCTAAGGAAAGAATTGTGCCCATGGGGCGGGTTGCCGCCAATTCCGTGCAGGAGTATCTGTCCGGGGCCAGGGGCAGGCTTACCAGAGGCAAGGCCACACCGGCTCTTTTTATCAACCGCCTGGGCAGCCGTCTTACCAGGCAGGGTTTTTGGAAGATAATAAAAAATTACGCCCGCCGGGGAGGGATAAGGAAAGATATAACTCCCCACACACTGAGGCACTCCTTTGCCACACATATGCTGGAAAACGGCGCGGATCTCCGTTCGCTGCAGGAATTGCTCGGGCATGCCGATATAACCACCACCCAGATTTACACACACCTGACCAAGAGCCGTTTGAAAGAGGTGTACAGGCAGTCGCACCCCCGGGCTTGACTGGTGCAATCCGAAAACACACATAGAGGAGCCGGAACCATGGGAAATGCAAAAATAAACAGAGTAATACTGATCGTGCTGGACAGCGTGGGCATAGGGGCGCTGCCGGATGCCGGTGCATACGGGGATACCGGCAGCAACACCCTGGTCAACACCGCCGAGGCCGTGGGCGGACTTAAATTGCCCAACCTGGGACTGCTCGGACTCGGCAACATTGCTAAAATAAAGGGAGTGCCCCCCGAGGATAACCCTACCGGGGCATACGGTAAAATGGCCGAAAGATCCGCCGGCAAGGACACTACCACCGGCCACTGGGAAATGTCCGGCGTGATACTGGACCAGCCTTTTCCGGTCTATCCCCACGGCTTTTCCCCTGAAATAATAAAAACCTTCGAAGAAAAGATTGGCAGGAAAACCCTGGCTAACAAAGCTGCCTCGGGAACGGCAATCATAGAGGAGCTTGGGGAGGAGCATATAAAAACAGGCTACCCCATTGTGTACACCTCTGCCGATAGTGTTTTCCAGATTGCCGCCCATGAGGAAATAATTCCTCTGGAAGAATTGTACAGTATGTGCCGGGTGGCCAGGAAACTGCTCAGCGGTGAGCACGCGGTGGGAAGGGTGATTGCCCGCCCCTTTGTGGGCCGCCCCGGTAGTTTTAAACGCACAACCAACCGACATGACTTTTCCTTGAAGCCACCCGGTGAAACAATACTTAACCTGCTGCACAGCAGCGGCTGCAGGGTACAGGCCGTGGGAAAAATTGAGGATATATTCGCCGGCGAGGGCATAACCGAAGCGGTACATAGTAGCGGCAACCCGGACGGCATGGAAAAAACCCTGGAACTGATACGCAGGCAGGGCGGGGGTTTCATCTTCGCCAACCTGGTGGATTTTGACATGCTATATGGCCATCGCAATAATCCCGAGGGGTATGCCGGAGCTCTGGAGGAATTTGACCGGAAGCTACCGGACTTTATAATGGCTCTGAGGGACGATGACATGCTTATCATAACCGCTGATCACGGCTGCGACCCCACCACCTCCAGTACTGACCACAGCAGGGAGTATGTACCCCTGCTGGTTTACGGCAGACTTCTCAGAGGCGGGGTCAACCTGGGGATTAGGGAAACCTTTGCCGATGTAGCCGCCACCATCGCTGAAATTTTCGGAATTACAACAGGTTCGGGCAAAAGCTTCCTTGGGGAGATACTTAAGCGGGACGGTGAATGAAGCTGTGCGTATGTATGACGTTATAATGCTTTCCCTGTCATTGAGGACCAGGTGGAAAGATGGAAACGGAAAGAGTATAAAAGGGTAGCTCATTAAGGGGTGATGCTCATATGAGGATGGTTGACCTTATTAATAAGAAGAAGCAAGGTGGAGAATTAACCCAGGCTGAGATTAACTTTATAGTTGAGGGATACACCTCTGGAGAGATACCGGATTATCAGATGTCGGCCTTTTTAATGGCAATATACTTCAAAGGAATGAATAAAAAAGAAACAGCTAACCTCACCCTTACCATTATTAACTCAGGTGATCAGGTAGACTTATCGGAGATTAAAGGAATCAAAGTCGATAAGCATTCTACAGGTGGCGTTGGAGATAAAGTAAGTTTAATCGTTATTCCTCTGGTTGCATCCGTAGGAATACCAGTTGCAAAAATGTCTGGAAAAGGACTGGGTCACACAGGAGGGACGATTGATAAACTAGAAGCCATTGAAGGATTCAAAACGAACTTTTCCAGGGATGAGTTCATTCATAACGTGAATACTTATAAGATGGCTATAGCAGGACAGAGTGCAAATTTAACCCCTGCTGATAAGAAGATTTATGCTTTGAGAGATGTTACGGCTACGGTAGATAGTGTTCCCTTGATAGCCGCATCGGTAATGAGTAAGAAGATTGCTTCCGGGGCTGATGCTATTGTATTGGACGTAAAGGTTGGTTCGGGAGCTTTTATGAAGTCGTTGGCTGAAGCCAGGGAATTGGCTCAAACAATGGTTGAAATAGGGAAGTCGCTTAACAGAAAGACCATAGCTGTTATAACGGACATGAGCCAACCTTTAGGACATGAGGTCGGCAATGCGAATGAGGTAAGGGAAGCGTTAGAAGTATTGCAGGGCAGGGGCGCAAAGGATTTAACTACTGTGGCTCTCACAATAGCGTCTTACATGGCTGTGTTAGGTGAAGCTTATACTGACTTCCATAATGCCTATAAAGGGCTTCAGAAGATCATTCATTCCGGTCAGGTTGTCAATACATTTAAACAGCTTATAAAAATCCAGGGTGGGAATCCTGAAGTAATTGATAACCCTGGCAAGCTTCCGCAAGCAAAATATCATGTGGAAGTTAAGGCCTCTCAGGAAGGATATGTAACGGCCATCAATGCTGAAGCCATAGGAGTTTCAGCAATGCTTCTCGGGGCAGGGCGAAAGAAGAAGGATGACCTGATAGATTACTCTGCCGGCCTGACTATGGTTAAGAAAGTAGGGGATAAGGTCAACGCCGGGGATACAATCTGCTTATTGCACACAAACCTTGAGGAATATAATGAAGCTGAAAATATGGTACGAAGTGCATACTCTTTCTGCGATACCGAGCCAAAGCCAATCAATTACATATATGAGGTCATTCAATAAAAAATGGGTAGGCATCGACTTTGCCGCCGGCATTGTATTGCGCAAAAAGGAAAAATCACCTGAGCAGGTTCATTACGATGCGCATAGAGTAAAACATGACCTTTCTATGGAAATAAATACACAGCTGGCTTTTGAGGAAAAGCTGCGTCCCTTTTCCGTTGACCTTTTGTTTATCCAGCGGATGCCCGTAAATTTGAAATTCAATATAATTAACGGAATAGTAATATACAGCAGGGATGAAGAGTTCAGGACCGACCTGGAGGAAAACATAGTAAGGGACTATCTGGACTTCAAGCCTGTACTGGAAGCTTATTACAGGGAAATGGCCGAAAGTATTCTGTCCGGGGAGTGATGAAGCCGCTGTATTTGGATCGTGCTGATAATAAATAATATTATATGGTGGAATAGAAGATACTTACCGTAGTTGTCAGTCGCAGGATGTGGCAGTGTGCGTCAAGGTAATCGGTATTGCCCCCGATACACCGGTTGTGTTTCGGGGGCAGTTTAATTATATGCTAAATTCCCAGGCACAGTAGAAGGCATCCTTTTTTTCATCAGGGGGACAACCCAGGCACTTTGTTTTTATCCTGGGGTCGATGGTAGAGGCGAAACCGGCATATTCCACCAGGCCTACGGGCTTGCAGGGGTGCAGGGCCATGCCCTTTCTTTCCCGGGCGAACTGTACCCTGCAGTTAACCATTTTAAAAATAAGGGTGTTTTCATCTTTTTCGATTATTTCCTGCTGGTTGATAAAAGCATACAGCCTCCACTGCAGGGCTTCCTTGAGTGCCGGCAGCCCGCCTCCCGGCTTAATCTCTGCCAATTTCATGATCCTTTGTGCTTCGTTAACAGTGAACTTTTCCATCGCTTCTATATCCAGCCTGACGGCCTCATCAATACCGTGAGATTTTTCCACCGCCTGAAACCAGAGTCCGTCATGGGCCAGCCATCTTTTGGCTATGTCTTCCAAATAAGTCCTGCATTTTGCATCAATTTCTATCACGTCTTAATAACCTCCCGGTAATCATTTTTTTGATTATAGTTCAATGTAATTGCAATAGCAATGCCCGATAATTTATGACATTGTGCTCTGCAAGTGCAAGGATTACATTTTTTCCCGGTATAAATTTGTTTTCCTGTCGCATAATAGAATATGGCCCAATTTCTGAAAACATTAGAAAGGATGAATAGAATGCCCGGGAAAATTTTATTAAGAATCGCGTTATTATCTATAATTACAATCCTTGCGCTGTCTGCACCAGTTTTTGCCGTCCCCCCTTCTGCTGACAAGACGGAAACCGGAGAGAAAGCGGGTAAAAAGGCCCCCCTGAATACAACTGCGGAAAGCGCCGTATTGATGGAAGCAAACTCCGGCCAAATTATTTTCGAAAAAGAACCCGACAAAGAGCTGCCCATGGCCAGTGTCACCAAACTTATGACACTTTTACTGGCCACTGATGCCGTGGAAAGCGGTAAGGTAAAGCTGACGGACAAAGTGACTGTCACTGAAAATGCCTGGCACATGGGCGGATCGCAGATATTTCTGGAGCCGGGCGAAGAAATGACCATGAAGGAAATGCTCATAGCTGTGGCGGTGGGCTCGGCCAATGATGCCAGTGTGGCGGTGGCTGAACATATAAGCGGTAGCGAAGAGGCTTTTGTGGAGGCCATGAACCAGCGTGCCAGGGAATTGGGACTGAAGCACACCCATTTCGCCAATCCTACCGGATTGCCGGCTGAGGGCCATTATTCTTCAGCCAGGGATTTGGCGGTAGTATTGCGTGAATGTCTGAAATCGCCCCTTTTCAGGAATATTTCAAGTATTTACGAATATGACCTGAGGGGCGGGGATTTCAAACTATGGAGTAACAACAAGCTTTTAAAATGGTACCCCGGGGTAGATGCCGGTAAAACCGGTTGGACCAATGAGGCTAAATACTGCCTGGCTTCGTCCTGCATTCGTGACGGTTTGAGGTTGGTGGCAGTGGTACTGGGCACCCCGGAGGTTAAGAGCCATTACAGGGAGTCCATAAAACTGTATAACTACGGTTACGCCAGGTACAAGGCAGTGAACGTGGCGGATGCCGGTATAAAAGTAAAATCCATCCCCGTGGGTAAAGGCGTGGAAAGAAGCGTGAACCTTATCACTGCTGGAAATGTGGGCCTGGTCGTCCCCAAGGGGGAGGAAAAGGGGTTCACTTCCAGGATAGATGTACCGGAACAGATTAATGCTCCTGTTCAAAAAGGTCAGGAAATAGGGAACTACGTGGTGGTTAAAAATGGTCGTGAAGTGCTGCGGGTTCCACTGGTGGCGGAACGGAGCATAAACAAGGCGTCTATTTTTACCCAGATGAACAGGGCGTTTAATAAATTCCACGGGCTGCAATAGGAGGCTGCTCCTAAAAATTGCTTACAACAGTCTCCTGGCACATACCCGGGGATCGGGCGGCAGCCCGATCCCCGGGTATTCACCGGCAACAAGATAAAAAGACCTAAACCTTTGGGACAGTTGCGGTCCTTTTTTGCATTTCGACAATAATTCTGGTAAGATTTAGCAGGAATGGCTGTATCAGGTGTGGAAAGTATAAATATTTACAAGCTGTCAGGGGGGGACCCAGTTGCTGATTAATATTGATACTATGCAGGGGGCCGTGGTGGTAAGGCCAGCGGGGGAAATTGATCTGGGCGTGTCGGAAAGATTGCGCACATCTATCGATACCGCCCTGGAGCAGTATGAAACCGGACACCTGATTATTAATCTAAAGAGTGTATCGTATATAGACAGTTCGGGACTTGGTGTGCTGCTGGGCAGGTACAAGCGATTGGCCGCCTCGGGCGGAAGGGTATCCCTGGTGGCCCCCATGCCTCAGGTTAAAAAGATACTGGAGCTATCGGGATTGCTAAGGATTATGGGAGAATACCGCTCAGAAGAAGAAGCCGTTGCCGGGGCCGTATAGGAGGTTTTTAGATGCAATTAATTAACCGCATGAGTATCGAATTTAACAGCCTGCCTGAAAATGTAGCCTTTGCCCGGGTGGCGGTAGCGGCATTTGCGTCGCAACTTGACTTTACCCTGGGCGACCTGGACGAGTTAAAGGTGGCCGTATCCGAAGCGGTTACCAACTCCATTATTCACGGCTACAGGAACAGGATAGGTGAAACTGTGCAGGTGGAAGTCATACTATACAAAGATGCCCTGGAGATAATAGTGGTGGACAGTGGCGCCGGTATAAAGGATATTGCCAGGGCGATGACACCGGCTTATTCCACCGATCCGGAAAGAATGGGCCTGGGTTTTGCCTTTATGCAGTCATTTACGGATAAACTGGAGGTAGATTCGGCTCCGGGCAAGGGTACCAGGGTAAGAATGTTTAAGCAGTTAAATAGCCTGGCCGCCGTCATGCCGGGCCACTGAGGGTGGTTACATGGGTAACAGATTGATTGAGATGAACCTGCCCCGTTTCCCCCTCTTAAAGGACGAAGAAATGCGGGATTTGCTCCAAAAGGCGCAACAGGGCGACAGCTTTGCCAGAGACCGGTTGGTGAACTGTAACCTTAAGCTGGTTTTTAATCTGGTTAAGCGCTTTCAAAACCGGGGCTATGAGCTGGAGGATCTTTTTCAGATCGGTTGTATCGGCCTGATGAAGGCCATTGATAAATTTGACCTGTCCTATGATGTTAAATTTTCCACTTATGCCGTTCCTATGATTGTGGGAGAAATCCGAAGGTTTTTACGGGATGACAGTCCGGTAAAAGTCAGCCGTTCAGTAAAGGAACTGGCATACAGGATCCAGCAGACCAGGGAAAGGCTTACCGGAAAGATGGGCCGGGAGCCTTCGGTGGGGGAAGTGGCCGAAGACATGGGTCTGTCCCGGGAGGAAATAGTAAACGCCCTGGAAGCAGCCCAGACACCGGCATCTATATACGAAACACTGCATCAGGATGACGGGGACCCCATCTTTTTGCTGGATCAACTGCATGGTAACGAAGGTGACGGGGATGACATTCCCTGGCTGGACATGATAGCGGTTAAGGAAATGCTGCTTAGCCTGCCCGAGAGAGACAGAAAGATATTGATCTGGCGGTTTTTCGATGACCGGACCCAGGCCGATATCGCCGCCAGGCTGGGACTCTCCCAGGTTCAGGTGTCACGCCTGGAGCGACAGGCACTGAAAAAATTAAAAGGTTTGATTTCATCCGGGGATTCTATCATCAATGAGTAAATAGCATGACAGTCCCGGGGCTATAAAATATTTTGAAGGCTTATAGCCTCCTTTTCCGGGATATGCCGGATCATCAGCTTTAGTTCCGACAGCTGGGCCAGGGAAAGTACGTTGTTTTTCTCGGCCACGTATTCCTTGAATTTGGCCAGTGAAAATTCTATATTGTCCATCTCCTGGTGGTCCAGTATAGTGGGCCACCATTTTGCGTTTTCTCTCCATGCTTTCTCAAATGCCAGGGTGTTTTTATAGGCATGGTCCCATCTTTGGTTCGAAATATCGGATTCTATAAGGTCGATTTTTTGCACCAGCCCGGTGGTGGATGTATTCAACTGGATGTTCGCCCATACGCCCAGCCCCAGTACTATTACAAAAGCAACTAAAACTAACCATAACAGCTTCATAGATTTCAACTCCTCATATCGCTTTCGCCTTTTGCTGGTAGAATAATTTGCCTTCGGAGTCGATGCTGGCAAAAAGCACTTCCCGGAAGTCACTTAGGCCGAACTTTTGCAGTTCCGCCTGCAGCCATTCCCGGTTAAGACTTATTTTAGACAGATTTTTATCGAAAACAAACCCATCAATAATCAACGTCACCGGGAGGCCCTCGTAGTTGGTGGGCAGGTTCATATCCGCCGGAACCACCGGTCTTTTCTGGGATTTAGGTATAACACTGAGGTGGCCACTGGTCTCCAGAATGGCGAATTCAACATCGGCTATATTGGGAATATTTTTGGCCCGGAGCTGTTCTGTCAGCTCGTTTATGTTGTACCTTAGACTGATCAGTTCCTTCTCCACTATTTTACCGTTTTCTATCAGTACGCTGGGTGTGCCGCAGATAATGCCCCGGGCTCCTTCGCTTTTCAGGGAAATATAAGATAGAAAAATATGGATTACAACCAGGGTTAAAATGGGGATCACGGCGTAGGCCAGCGGTATGCCGCTGTTGCCTATGGGGATTGCTGCCAATTCCGAAAGAAGTATGATTATTACCAGTTCGTACGGCTGGAGTTGTCCGACTTGTCTTTTTCCCATTACACGCAGGCCGGTTACGACCAGGGCAACTAATATTACGGTGCGTATGAACACTATGAGCATTTTTAACACTCCCCGAGTTGCTTTTATTTATAGTGTTGTATATTTTACAGACATATCATTTCCATGTCGTTGTATTGTAATACGGTTAATAATTTATGCTCGTTTATTATTTGTGCTGCCGGAATTGGCTATTTATATCTGCTTATCCGCTAGCGTTATAAGGAATGCCTTTCTTGAATAAAAAAATCCATAAGCGCATAAGCTAGCTGAAAATAATTAATGGTATGGGAGGAAATGACATTGACCGTAGCGGCCCAGGTAAAACAAACACTGGTCGGTCTTAAAAATGCCCAGGCCAGTCTGGAATCCTTTGCCCTGCAGACCCAGAACCAGCAGGCGAAACAGCTTTATACCGACGCCGCCAATAAGACAGGGGCCATTGTTAACACGCTGGAGCCCAGGATTAAGCAAATGGAACAAGAGGAGCCACAATATAAGGGGTTTTAAATATAAGGGATTTTTAAGGGAGTAGTTTTAAAGGAGTAGATAAAAAGGAAGGCTTTGGCCTTCCTTTTTATGACGGCAAGGCAAAAGAAACTGATACAACACTTTGGAGTGCATAGAAAACTGCATGAAAAAACAAAATAAGGCAAAGAGGTGATGGCTGATGACCGTCAGTGCGCAGGCCAAGCAGACCCTGGCCAGCCTGAAAGGAATCCGGGCCACCCTGGATATGTTTGCACTGCATGGGGAAAACGGCGAGGCAAAAACTGTATACCGGCGCAACTCAGAGCGCGTCGGCCAGGTTATAGATGACCTGGAGCAAAGGATAAGCGTATTGGAGTTTGCAGAACCACAGTATAAAGGGTTTTAGTAAAACATAGCAAGGAGTTAGCCATCATGCCCGAATGGTTGAATATGCTGTTGCGCTCCGGCGGACTGTTCCTGCTCACATTGCTGCTGGTCCGGCTGATAGGTAAAAGGCAGACTTCACGTCTGACATATTTTGATCTGGTAGCGGCGATTGCCATAGGGGTGGTTGCCGCCGTTGTTTCACTGAACATAGTCAGGAACCTGGCCGGTGGGATTATAGTCCTGGCGGTTTGGACGGTGCTACCGGCTCTGATCTATGTACTGTCCATAAAGTACAAGTCAGTGCGGGATATAGTCCAAGGGAAGGAAACGGTGCTGATAAATCACGGCAAGGTACTTGAAGACAATTTATTAGAAGCCCGCCTTACCCCGGAAGATCTGTTAAGCCAGCTGCGCCAGAAAAGCGTTTTTAATTTCGCCGATGTTGAATTTGCCGTGCTGGAGCCCACGGGCGAGGTAAGCGTGTTGCTGAATAAAAATCAGCAGCCCGTTACCGCAAAAAGCATGGGCATGAAGTTAGGACGGGAAAGCGAGCCCCAGACTGTGATCATGGACAGTGTGATCATGGATGAGCCCCTGACTGCCATGGGGCTCAACAGGGGGTGGCTGCACACGGAACTGGAAAAGGCCGGTGTGGCCCCGGAGAATGTATTCATTGCCCAGGTTGATTCCGCCGGCCAGTTGTACATGGATCTTTTCGACGACGCCATTCAGGTTCCGCAGCCAAAAACAAAGGATCTTGTCTTTGCCACCTTAAAAAAATGCCAGGCGGACTGCGAACTGTACGCTCTTTCCACCAGGCAGCCCCGGGCCAAAAAGGTATACGGAAATTCTGCGGCAATTCTCGGGGATGCAATTAACGAACTTGAACCCTGGTTGAAAAGATAGGGGGCCGGAATATGTCAGATAAAAAGAAAAAGAAATTGACTCCCGTGCAGCAGGAGTACCACGATTTTGCCAAGGTGCGGGAACCCCGCCGGCCCGTGCTGGCCAACTGCTTCAGGGCCTTTCTGGTGGGTGGCGCCATATGCCTGCTGGGACAGTTTATACAGGATTTCTTCCTCTGGAATTTTGATTTTACCGAAAAGACGGCAGGAAATCCCACCGTTGCCGTATTGGTACTGATATCTGTAATTCTTACCTCACTGGGTGTTTATGATCATATTGCCCAGTGGGCCGGCGCCGGTACGGCTGTGCCGGTTACCGGTTTCGCCAATTCCATTGCCTCGGCTGCCATCGAGCACAGGACCGAGGGGTTTGTGCTGGGAGTGGGCGGTAAAATGTTCAAACTTGCCGGATCGGTTATAGTATTTGGCGTGTTCTCCGCTTTTGTCGTGGTTCTGATTAAAACAATACTGTCCATGCTGGGGGGCTAGGGTCATGCTCAAAGGGCATCAGACATGGATTTTCGAAAACCGCCCCACCATTCTGGCGACGGCTGCGATTGGCGGGCCGATGGAGGCCCAGGGGCCGCTGCAGGATGATTTTGATCTGCTGCATGGGGATTTGTGGCTGGGCCAGGACAGCTATGAGAAAGCCGAAACAAAGATGATGGAAGAGGCCTTCGAAATAGCCATTAAAAAGGCGGGCCTGCAGAAACAGGATATCCAGTTTTTATTGAGCGGTGACCTGCTAAACCAGATCATTTCCAGCAGCTTTTCCGCCAGGACTCTGGCAGTGCCCTTTCTGGGGCTGTACGGGGCCTGTTCAACCTCCATGGAGAGCCTTGCCCTGGGTGCCCTGCTGGTGGACAGCAAGGCGGCGGGCTATGTTTTATGCGGCACCAGCAGCCATAACGCAGCCGTTGAAAAACAGTACCGCTATCCCAATGAATACGGAGCCCAAAAGCCGCCCACCGCCCAGTGGACGGTTACCGGCGCTGGCGCTGCAGTGTTGGGTCCCGGCGAAGGACCGAGGGTAACCTCGGCCACCATCGGCAGGGTGGTGGACATGGGCATCTCCGACCCGTTTAATATGGGGGGGGCCATGGCCCCGGCGGCAGTGGACACTATAACGGCGCACCTGAGGGACATGGGCATATCCCCGGGCGAGTATGATCTTATTGCCACCGGGGATTTAGGCCGGGTGGGTCATGAAATTGCGGCGGATCTTTTTGATAAGCATGGCATTAGCATTCCGGAAGAAATCTTTACGGACTGCGGGTTGCTGGTATACAGCGCCGATCAGCCTGTTCAGTCGGGGGGGAGCGGCTGCGGCTGCTCGGCGGTGGTTACCTACGGGCATATATTTAACAGGATGAAAAAAGGGGAACTGCAAAAGGTGCTGATTGTGGCCACCGGCGCGCTGCTTTCCCCCCTCTCGTACCAGCAGAAGGAAAGCATACCCTGCATCGCCCACGCAGTTTCCATTGAGTATGATCTTCAGGGGTGATTATATGCAAGTATATATTTGGGCCTTTGTGGTGGGAGGACTGATTTGTGTCATAGGGCAACTGATGCTGGACGTAGCCAAACTCACCCCCGCCCATGTAATGAGCATTCTGGTGGTGGCCGGAGCCATACTGGACGGCCTGGGCCTCTACGAACCCCTTATAGATTTCGCCGGCGCGGGCGCTACAGTGCCTATAACCAGCTTCGGCAACGCTCTGGTGCACGGGGCCATGGCGGAGGCACAGCGTACCGGTCTGGTGGGGATACTGACCGGTATCTTTGAGGTTACCAGTGCCGGCATCTCCGCCGCCATTATATTTGGTTTCCTGGCAGCGCTTCTTTTTAAGCCCAAGGGTTGAAGAAAGGTGATTCATTAAATGAAGAAAGCAGCCGTAATAATTTTATCGATTATAATCATATGCGCTCTCCCCGCCTGCGGTACGCTTAATTCGCCAGCCAAGAAACCGCAGCAGGCGCAACAGAGAGGGCAAGTCCGGGAACAGGTGCAATTTGACCCGGAAATGGCGGAAAAGGTCAAGCAAACGGTAAAAACCGTAGAGGGTGTGGAAGACGCTACGGCGGTGGTAATTAATAAAGAGATATCAGCCGCCATTAAGGTTACCGGCTTCCAAAGGCTGCGCTTGAAAAAAATCAGGGAGGAAGCCTATAAACGAATAAAGGATACGAATAAAGGATATACCGTGCGCCTTACTTCGGATAAAAAACTGTTCAGTCTGATACAAAAGGCCGAAAGGGAGGCCAGGGGGAATCCCCAGGGGGATAAGGCCAGGGAAATTAAGCAGCAGGTAGATAAAATCAATCAGGACATGCGAGGATAGTCTGTAGAAAAAAACAAGACCAGCATGCGCTACTCCAGGACGGAGCAACTACCAGTCTCTAGAATCGTCCCAGTTTTCGCATGACAGAAAAGTCACTCGTTGGATAAAGAGTGGCTTTTTTTGCTTACAATGAAGGAATTGTCAGGAATTCTTTTGCCAAAACTTATGTGCAATTGCCATATCGGCGACAACCGGAAACGATAAGGAGTTTTCACCCGTATTAATAGTCGAATCAGCAGCGCTCTGGAGATCCGGGGTAATCACAACCACAAATATTTGATATTTTTATATCCATGGAAAAGCCGCAGACTTTTTTCATGGACTCATATAATTCCCTGATCAAGGTGAATATTTTCTCTTTATCTCCGACCATGCTTGTGGAAAGTATTCCTATACTATACTCGACATCATAAGACCTTATAATATGTAAGACCTTTTCTATTTCTCCCAGGTAGTTACGGCTGTTAATAGGATTGAATGATATCTGGCAAGAAATTACTTCTTCCACAAGGCACATATAAATCCGCCCCTTTCAGTTTTTGAAAGCTTCAATTCCCTTTCCATGCTTATTTCCTCTTCTGCGATGTCAGGTGGTATAAACAGGCACTGGCCGTAATTTATCAATCTATCTTTGTTGAGCTCTTTCAGGTCATCCGGAGTTTTGAAATGAGCGTACCTGAATATGTCGCTGTCATCCCGCCGGCCTTTTTCAATGTACAATTCTCCCCATCTGGAATCCTTATTTATTGTTCCGATTAGTATGGCCCCTCCTGTTTTGGTCACCCTGAACATCTCTTCCACAGCTTTTTCAGGTTTTGTTATGAATTCAAAGGCAGCCATAGAAAAAGCGGCATCGAAATGATTGTCCTTAAAGGCCATGTCATAGACATCCATGCTATAAAATTCTATATCCAGTCCCAGACTACGGGCCTTTTTTCTACCTAAGTCGAGCATTCGGTCGGAAATATCTATACCGGTTACTTTACATCCCAAATTGGCCAGTTTTATACTGAAATTTCCAGTACCGCAACCAACATCCAAAACCGTCATATCTTTTTCTACATTAAAAAGCTTAAATGCCAGCCCTGTTTCAACAGTATCTACAAATGATCCCAGCTTACTGTTATACCACCCGTCGTATGAATCTGCTATTTCATTAAAAACGGCCATTTTTTACCTCCGGTTCATATTGTATTTATGAATTTTCCGTCTTTATTAATATTTATGTAATTCTACCAAAATATCAATATCAATGGTATCCGTTTGTTTTCCTCATGCGAAAGATCCAAAAAGTTATTTAAGTGAATCTGGAAAAAGTACACTGGAATGTATACAAGTGCACCTCTTATTATAACATCCTGAATTCCCTCTATGCACTATATGAAAAGCGGTGGGTTGCGCCATGCAATCTTGCAATAACGGCAAAATAAAGAAAGATTTTGAAATTTCTGTGTATTGCACTTAATTTATAATTATTTTTTATTTATAATACTACATAGAAGCGGGTAACCCGGAACGGATGATCGCCTAAAAGATAAGTGCTGCCAAAGGAGGTTGGTTATGTAATCAGAATATTAATTCTGGCTTGACTCCTGAAGGGGGTGGAACGCTAAGGCTGCTACGACTCATTGACTAACGAAGGGCCAAATAGTTGCAAAAGAAAAACCCATGATCCCCGGTAGGCGAGAATAAACCTAGAGATAAAGACGTTCAGGGGGATGTTACCAGTTTATGGAGGAGGGAATGAAAAAGAACTTTTGCCAAAATACTGCAGAATACCCGGGATGCCCGGTACTTCGACAAAAAGATGCTGGTAAATGCTAAAGATCCCACAGAGTCGGCGGCAGATCGACAGAATGGTCAATAGTGGACTGGTGGGTGGGATAACTGCTACGAACAAAAAATGCACAATAGAAAGCTTATTTTCAACATAGAAAGGGGATTAAACTTAATGCATATCAAAAAAATTAATCAATGCAAAGATCAAAATGAATTACTAATAAATCTAGATAAGTATGTAAAAATGGCCGAAGAACAACGTACTTCCGCAGTCATAATTAATACAAATATTATCGATATTAATGAAATGGTTAAATTAAAATGCCGTATACCCAGGTGTTTCCACTTTCAATCCTGCGCTAACTGTCCTCCCTTTACACCAGATGTTGAAGTGTTTAAAAAAGCCATACGTAAATGTAATTATGCTATTTTAATAAAATATAATGTTGAACCTGCGGAGGACTTTGCAGACAGAAAAATATCTTTAAAAAATGCAAAGCTTCATGAACGTCAAATTGCAAAGATTGTTGCAGAGGTAGAGATAGCAGCATTTCAGGATGGTTATTATCTAGCCATGGGATTATCATGTGGAAGTTGCAGATCCTATTTGTGCAATGATGAGATTTGTCAGTTTTTAGATAGTGGTCGATGCAAGTTTCCCAGAGTAGCCAGACCTTCCATGGAAGCAATGGGTATTGATGTATATAAACTTGTAGCAACCGTTGGTTGGGATATATATCCTATAGGGCCCGAAAAGGTACATCATTCAACAATACCATCTGCCTCAGCCGTAGGAATAGTGTTTATTGCATAATTTTTTTATTTTTTAGAATTAATACAAGCCACCATAAATCTAATACACAAATTAATCAATGGGAGGTTATGACAATGAAAAATATAATTGAGGAATTAAAAAGCATGGGGCTAGAAAATAAATCCCGGCGGGTTCAAAAGTTATCAAGTAATATTGAGTACCGAAGGTTGCATTTATGGGCTCTACAAGAGATTATTTCAGAATTGAATAAAATAAGTGAAAAAATAGATCAAGAACAAAACAATGATACAAAAAAGGATTCTGCTAAGGCCTGAGTAGTACTCGACGGGAGGCCAGCCCCCTGACGGGGCCTTCCTCCCAAAAGGGATCCGGCACTTCCAAAAACCGCCTTTTCAGGCGGTTTTAATCCTGGGCATTGCTATTTCCATATCGAACATAAAGGAAATTCTTCTAAAAAACAGAATTAATGTTATAAATAATGCTAACCTGCGTTGTTGGGTTTAGGTTGAACTCGGAAAGGGTGAAATAATTGAGCAGGAATGTCTTGTCTCTGGTTGAGGAAGTTACGGAACCTATTCAAGGAAGATTTCAGTTTGTTTTGGGGTGAAAACATTGAAATATATACAGGCTGTTAAAGACGACTTGGAAAAACACATAAACTTTGAGAAGGCAGAATTTTTACCGAAGTTTTTTCAAGCCTTTCCTGGCGGTTATGGCGAGGGAGATCAGTTTATTGGAGTTACTGTTCCCAGTCAAAGAAAGATAGCACGGAAATATTATAAAGACATTACGCTGGATGAAATTGATAAATTGTTAAGAGAGCCCATACATGAATATCGTTTAACGGCACTTTTTTTCTTGGTTCTCAAATATGAGAAAGCAAAAACTGAAGCAGAAAAAAAGGCTATTGTGGATTTGTACTTGAACAATACTTATTATATTAACAATTGGGATTTAGTAGATTCCTCTGCAGATAAAATACTTGGCCCATATTTTTTGGATAGAGAAAAAGACTTACTATACGTGTTTGCCAGCTCAGACCACCTCTGGAAGCAAAGAATTGCCATAATGACAACATATCATTTTATACGAAATTATCAGTTCGATGATACTTTAAAAATTGCTAAGGTTTTAATAAACCATAAACATGACCTGATTCATAAAGCTGTAGGTTGGATGCTTAGAGAAATTGGCAACCGAAATTTAGAAGTGGAGTTTAACTTTCTCAAAGAACACTATAAGGAAATGCCGCGGACAATGTTGCGATATGCCATAGAAAAGTATGAAGAGGGCTTAAGGCAGAGGTTCTTGAAAGGGCTGATTTAAGCTAAAAGTTGACATCGTCTAACAACGCCACTTATGGCTACGTTTAATCCGATCTGACTGTATGCCTTATTTTAGGAGGGTACCATGAGTTTAGAATTCATTCTTATTTATACTGCTACAGTTTTTATTGCTTCCATTACGCCCGGGCCAAGTATGATCTTAGCCTTAAACCACGGGATAAAATATGGAGCGAAACGAACTTTAGCCACTGCTTTCGGCAATCTGACGGCCACCCTGATTCAGGCCTTTTTATCTATTGCAGGGCTGGGTGCAATTTTACTTCAATCAGAAAACGTATTTAATATTATAAAATATATAGGAGCGATTTACTTAATCTATATAGGGATAAAAACCTTCTTTGCTCCAACAGATTTGGCTTTACAGGTAAATGAAAATAACAATGTATATTCTAATTTTAGCAAACGCTATTTAGAAGCTTTCTTTGTCACCGCAGGAAATCCTAAAGCAATTATCTTCTTCACAGCTTTGTTTCCTCAATTTATAGATACTCAACATAACACCATGTTTCAGTTTATTATAATTTTTTCAATCTTAGCCGTTATAGCTTTTAGTTGCATGATGATTTATGGAATCTTTGGGCACAGTGTGATGCGTCTACTTAACAAAGCAAAGGTGACCAAAATCTTCAATTGTTTAGTTGGAACTACTTTAATTGGTATGGGAATTGGTTTAGCCACAGGTAAAGTGGAGAAATAAAAACAATAAAGTTTTTGTCTGTTTATCGTCAAGCTTGTCATTGTATATATCAGTTGGGACGTTACGGTAATAACCAGAACATGTATAAAAGTAATTGTAAGCGGGGGATAGTTGTGAAGGATCCAGTTAACACGTGGACGCACCTTATAACTTTTTTGGCTGGTCTTTTGGGGCTGGTGTTCTTAATCATTTTTTCTCAGAACAAAACTTCAAAACTCGTAACAATGATGATTTACGGTGTGAGTGTTATTATTTTATATGGGGCGAGTACTATTTATCATTGGGTTAAGACTACTCCCGAAAAAGAACGTGTTTTAAGGAAAATTGATCATATATCGATTTTTTTCTTAATTGCTGGTACATATACTCCAGTCTTATATTATGGTTTGGAAGGCATGTGGAAATGGACAATGCTAAGTGCCATTTGGACATTATCTTTAATTGGGATAATGCAAAAGGTATTCTTTATTGGTGTTCACCGGTCAGTATCTACTGTGTTCTACATTTTGTTAGGGTGGATGGCACTTATCCCTCTTCTTAAACTTGTTCAAAGCTTCCCAGTCGGAGCCATTATTTTATTGTTTCTAGGTGGAGTGGCCTATACGATTGGTGGAATTATCTACGCAACAAAGGCCCTCAACTTTTTACCGAATAAATTTGGGTTTCACGAGATTTTCCACATGTTCGTTTCACTTGGATCTGTATTACACTTCATAATGATCTGGCGCTTTGTTTTACCCATGTAAAATTTGAAGCGGCCCTGAAAATCCTTCAGGAATATTCGGGCGACTAGTTATGGCTCGAATATTTGATAATGGGAATGCTTACTGAATATTAATATTGTTTCAAGGACGGAAAATAACATAATTTATCATTGTGCCTTAGCTGTAAAATAAAAGGAGAGATTGTTGTGGCTGTGGTAAAGCTGGCCCACGGGAGACATAAAAGGGTGGCTGCGGGACATCCCTGGGTGTACGGTACAGAGGTTGAAAGCATCGGTGGAGACTTTCAACCCGGGGATATTGTGGAAGTGGTTGATTTTCGGGGGAAATTCCTGGGCCGCGGGTATATCAATCCGGCCTCCCAGATACTTGTACGCATAATGACCAGAGATAAGCATGAAACCGTAGACAGGGAATTTTTCCGGAAAAGGCTTGCCGCTGCCTGGGATTACCGCCAAAGAACGGTCAGCGGCACCAACGCCTGCCGGGTGGTGTTTGCCGAGGCCGACTTCCTGCCGGCGCTGATAGTGGATAAATTCGGAGATTACCTTTCCGTGCAAACCCTGGCTCTGGGTATTGACGTGTATAAAGATACCATTGTGGAATTGCTGGATGAAATTCTGAAGCCAAGGGGGATTTACGAAAGAAACGACGCCGGCGTTAGGAAACTGGAGGGGCTGCCTCTGAGGACCGGTATTATTAAAGGGTCCATTGAACCGCTGGTGGAAATTGAGGAAAACGGCCTGATATTTGAGGTGGACCTGGAAGGGGGACAAAAAACAGGCTATTTTCTCGATCAGCGGGAAAACAGGATGACTATGCAGTATCTGGCTCCCGGGGCAAGGGTGCTGGACTGCTTTTGCCATACAGGTACCTTTACCACTTACGCGGCCAGATTCGGCGCCAGGGAGGTGCTGGGGGTCGATATAGCGGGAAATGCCCTGGAGGTGGCCCGACGAAACGTGACCAGAAACGGGTATGACCAGCTGTGCACATTCAAGGAGGCCAACAGCTTTGATGAGTTGAGGGCGCTGGAAAGGGCAGGGGATAAATTCGACCTGATTATTTTGGACCCGCCTGCCTTTACCAAGTCCAAAAAGGCGCTGGAGGGGGCTGTCAGGGGTTACAAGGAAATTAACCTGCGGGCTATGAAGCTGTTGCCCCCGGGAGGTTTTCTGGTTACCTGTTCCTGCTCGTATCATATGAGCGAGGAACTTTTCCGGGAGGTGGTGGCAGAGGCCGGTCACGACGCCGGGAGACAGCTCAGACTGGTGGAAATGCGGCGGCAGGCCAAGGATCACCCCATGCTTATGGCCTCTCCGGAGACCTATTATTTAAAATGCCTGGTGCTGCAGGTGTGGTAAAGGGAAAAATGGGCCAATGTAAGCGCCGATAATCATGTGTGCAGCCACTGCGGTCATGTTTTGTGGTTTTTAAATGAATAATCATACAAACTGACTTTTTGAGTATTGAAAAATAATTTCATTGGTGTTAAACTAATTTTGAACTCTTGAGACAATTTATAGTAGAGATATAGCGGAGATTTGGGGAGAAAAAGAGATTAGAAGAGACGACTCGTAGATTCTTGGGGTGAGGACCGGCTTAATAGTGCTGGTCTTTTTTATTTGTCCCCTTACCTTGGAGGTGTGATTCCATGATCCTGATGATTGATAATTATGATTCCTTTGTATATAACCTTGTTCAGTATCTCAGGGAAATGGGCAGGGAGGTGGTGGTCCGGCGCAATGACGGTGTTTCCCTGTCCGCCATCAAAAATATGGCCCCTGAGCATATAATCATTTCTCCCGGTCCCTGCTCACCGGACGAGGCGGGTATATCCCTGGCTGTCATCAATGCTTTTACCGGTAAAATTCCTATCCTGGGAGTTTGCCTGGGGCACCAGGCTATTGGACAGGCCTTCGGGGGCAGGGTGGTCAGGGCGGGAAGGCCCGTGCACGGCAAAACGTCTGCTATCACCCACGACGGCAGGGGAATTTTCAGGGGACTGCCGGATACCCTGGTGGTGGGGCGCTATCATTCGCTGCTGGTGGAGGACGAATCACTGCCGGATTGTCTGGAGGTAACTGCCCGAACGGCTGAAGGTGAGATTATGGGTTTGCGTCACCGGGAATATTACGTGGAAGGTGTGCAGTTTCACCCGGAATCCATATTAACTCCTTACGGCAAGGCAATGCTGGCCAATTTTTTGAATATTGGGGAGGGCTATGCGGGTGCTGCCTCTGCATAAAAAAATAGATGTTGCTCCAGATGCGGTAGCCATCTATGAAAAGCTGAAAGCCTTGCCCTTTGGGTTTGTACTGGACAGCGCCATGCATGTGGAAGGGTTGACAAGGTATTCCTTTGTATCCGCTTCTCCCTTCCTGGTATTCCGCTCCCGGGGTGACAATCTTCAGTTGCTGCGTCCCGATATTGAGCGCTCGGGGGAATATGTTACTGAGAGCAGGCGGGATAGCCCCTTTGAATATTTAAAAAAGTTGTTGTTTAAATATAAAATTCCCGAATACCAAAAATCTTTTCCGCTGGTGGGCGGCGCAGTGGGTTATTTTGCCTACGATCTGGGACGGCAAATTGAAAAGATGCCGGAGTCAGCAGCGGATGATGTTAATTTGCCGGACTGCTGCCTGGGATTTTACGATTTGGTGGTGGCGGTGGACCATGAGGCCGGGGATGTGCACATAGTTTCCACCGGGCTTCCCGGGACGGGGCGGCAGACACAGACAAGGGCAGAGGAGCGCCTGCGTTATCTGGAAGAAATACTGCTTGGCACCAACATATCAGATAAAATAGCGGGTACAATTGATGCCGCGATTTCCGTGCCAACCGGCGGTGGTAGGCGGGCCAGGGGATCTGTAAAGGATTGGGGAACTGGCCGGGAAGATTACTATACGCTGATGGAAAAAACGCCTAATGACCTGTTACATACTGATTTTAACCGGGACGGATACTGCGCCGTGGTGGAAAAGGCCAGGGAGTATATAGCGGCGGGGGACATTTTTCAGGTCAACATCTCCCAACGCTTTTTCCTGCCTGCCAGGGAGGACCCCTGGCAGGTATATAAAAAACTGAGGGCCATCAACCCTGCCCCCATGGCGGCATTTCTGGATTTTGGCGATCCGGTGGTGGTCAGCGCGTCACCGGAAAGATTCCTTAGTGTGCACGGTGATCTTATCGAAACCAGGCCCATTAAGGGCACCCGGCCCCGGGGCGGGGACCCGGTGGAAGACCAGCGCTGGCGCAACGAACTCTGGAACAGTGCCAAAGACCGGGCTGAACTGGTCATGATCGTGGATTTGGAGAGGAATGACCTGGGCCGGGTATGCCAGGCGGGCTCGGTGAAAGTATCCGAACTGTACCGCATCGAGGAATACGCTACGGTTTTCCACCTGGTTTCAACGGTGGTGGGAGAACTGGAGCAGGGCAAGGATCTGGTAGATTTGCTGCTGGCAACTTTTCCCGGCGGCTCCATAACCGGTGCGCCGAAAATAAGGGCGATGGAAATTATAGAGGAACTGGAGCCTGTGCGCCGGGGTATATACTGCGGTTCAATCGGATACCTGGGCTTTGACGGGGATGCCGATTTAAATATAGTAATTCGTACCCTGGTATTTACAGGTGGTAAAATATACTTTCAGGTTGGTGGAGGCATAACCATCGATTCCGACCCCGAGGCTGAGTATCTGGAAACACTGGACAAGGCCAGGGCTCTGGTGAGGGCGCTGGGGCTTGAGGAAGGGGTGTCAGGATGAAATGGCAGGGGGGTTACATTGAACGATAATAAGGTTGTATGTATTAACGGAAAATTTTTGCCGGCCGCCGAGGCGCTGATTCCTGCCCAGGGCGGCGGGGTGCTGTACGGGCAGGGACTGTTTGAAACAATACTTATTAGAAGCGGCCAACCGGTAATGGTTGAAAAGCATCTAGAGAGACTGGTTAGTTCCGCCGCCCAACTTCACCTGGAGATTCCTTATACTGCCGGGAAAATAGTTTTTATGCTACGGGAAACCATGGCCGGGAATAGTATCAGCAGGGGGGCGGCGCGTATAACCCTTACTGCGGGAGCGGACGGAGAGCCGGCGCATATTGTCATTAGCACCAGAAAACTACCATACACACCTGAGCAATATGAAAAGGGCTTTGCCGCCGGTTTTGTTTCCTTTCCCAGAAATGAGCGGTCGCCCCTGGTCAGACATAAAACAACCTGTTTTTTTGAAAATGTTCTGGCCCGGCGGGAAATAGCGGGCAGGGGACTGGACGAAGGATTGTTTTTAAATACCAGAGGAGAACTGGCCGAGGGCACGGTCAGTAACATTTTTTTAGTGGTTGATGACAGTGTGCGTACACCGCACCCGGAAAGCGGATTGCTGCCGGGAATAATGAGACAGGCGGTGCTGGATACCTGCAGGCAAAGGGGCATTGCGGTTGAGGAAAGAAAGATTATGCCGGAGGAGCTGAAACATTGCCGGGAGGCGTTCATCACCAATTCTCTTATAGGTGTAATGCCGCTGGTAAGTATAGGAGGACAGCCTGTAGGTAACGGTAAACCTGGTGAAACAACTGTTATCATAAAAGGCTACGTATCAAAAACAGATGTGTGAGTTGCGTACTGTTTAATAACAATAAATAGTAGTAGAAACAGGAGAGGTGTATGCCTCTCCTGTTAGCGCTCTCAAAATCTTTCCTCATGCTGGTGCTCTACCAGGTCTATGGCGCCCAGCACCACGTGGGCCAGGCCAAAGCCGGCGATGCCCCAGCCGAGAGCAGGGTTCGCCATACGCAGGGCCAGTCCGGTAGCTGTAACTGCCGTACCCAGTACTGTGGGTATGAGTCCCTCGCGCATAAAAATCCCTCCTTTTATAATTATTGAGAGCCTATTTATTATTCCGGGATTTATCAATTGTTATTATGATTGTTTTTATTTCCCCGGCGGGAAAGGTTACCTTGTACAGTTTAAAATTAACAAATAATAACAAAAAGTTATTTTAAAAAACCGGGAAGAATAGCCCTAAGACGGCGGAAATGTGATTTCCAAATAGACAGGGGGAATTATCACGAATGAGCAGCGGGAATAGGGATGAGGAGTTGCGGCGTAAACTGCAGGACGCTCTGGACTCCGACATCCGGACCAGGAATTATAAATTGAAGGCTGAAGTAATAGACGGGGAGGCACAGGTTACCGGTATCATGGATACTCTTTCGGAGAAGGAACAGGTTAATCAGATTGCCTCTTCCGTGGGCGGCATAAAAAGGGTGGAAAACGGAGTATCCATCAGCACTGATGGTTCTATTACGGATGGGGATGTGCTTTTTGAAGTAACCGAGGAACTGAATGCCGATCCGGAGGTCAATTTGCGCCATGTGGGAGCGCAAAGCGTCAAAGGCAACGTTTTTCTGGTCGGTACGGTGGGCGGCGCAGAGGAGGAAAAAGCTGCCATAAGGGCGGCTTCAAGAGCCAGGGGCGTAAAATCTGTGGTAAGCCAGCTAAAAATTAACACGGATAATTATGATCTGGACGATCTTGGACAGATTTTTCACCACCAGGTTAACAACGCCGGGAGAGTACTGAAGAAATGACCCTGGACAGACTGACCTGACAGCCGGTAAAAAAATTCACATTCTAAGTGAGGGCAAACCACAGGCATGCCTGGCGGTTTGCTTTTTATTTCGTAAAGAAGGTACAATATGACATCTTAGGCAGGGAATTGTTCCGGAGGCGTAGAATAGTTAAATCCGGCATAGGCATAATGTATACCTAATACCTGCTTGGCGTTTGCGGACGTCAAAAATAAATGAATAATTGAATAGCGTGACCAAAAATACATTTTCGGGAGAGTGACAAAGTGGATCGTGAACTTACACTGGAACTGGTAAGGGTTACCGAGGTAGCGGCGCTGGCCTGCGCCCAGTGGATGGGGAGAGGCCGTAAGCACGAGGCGGACGATGCGGCAACCAACGCCATGCGGGCCATGTTTGATACCATCAGCATCAACGGTACGGTGGTAATAGGGGAGGGGGAAATGGACGAAGCCCCCATGCTGTATATCGGTGAAAAGGTGGGCTGCGCGGCTTCACCGGAGGTGGATGTGGCGGTGGACCCGCTGGAAGGCACCAATATTCTGGCCAAGGGGCTGCCCAACGCTATGTCTGTTATCGCCATAGCCGACCGGGGGAACCTGCTCCACGCGCCGGACATGTATATGGAAAAAATCGCTGTTGGGCCCCGGGCCGCAGGTAAAATAAGACTCGACGACCCCATCGAAAAAACACTGGAGATAGTGGCCAGGGCCAATAATAAGCGGATTAACGACTGCACCGTAATGATTCTGGAAAGGGACAGGCATCAGGAATTAATAGAGGCCGTGCGCAAGACCGGTGCCAGGGTGAGGCTCATCGGTGACGGTGATGTGGGCTCCGCCATTTATACAGCCATACCCGGGACAGGTATTGACTTGTGCGTTGGGATCGGCGGGGCGCCGGAGGGCGTTATCGCTGCGGCTGCTCTCAAATGTTTGGGCGGCGAGATGCAGGCCAGGCTGTGGCCGGAGGATGACGAGGACAGGGCACGCTGCAAAGAGATGGGCATAACTGATATAACACGCATTTTATACATGGATGACATGGTTAAGGGTGACGACGCCATCTTTGCTGCCACCGGGGTAACAGACGGCGAATTGCTGAGAGGGGTTCGTTTTACCGGAGGCGACATGGGGGAAACTCATTCCCTGGTGATGAGGTACAAAACAGGCACCATCAGGTACATTAAAGCTGTTCACCGCCTGACCCGCAAACCCAATCTGGTGTTTACCGATTAAGTATAATCAACTGGACAATTAACGGTTAGGGGTTGTTGCTGTTGAGATTTGACTACCGTTTAATAATGGTGGCCGCGCTGACGTTTTTCGGTAACGCTTATGTCCAGTACCTTGTTTATGGTTCGGTGAACTGGACCAATGCCGTGCTTTTGGGGTTGGCGTTAACAGCCATAGTGCCGTTTTTCTTCCGCAAGAAAAGATGATCTGCAGTTGGGGACATACCTCCAACCCCGGAGCCATGCTTTGAATTGGGGACATTCCCCGTCGGTATAGGAATACCCAATATAGAGGTGTGTTCCCTTTCATTTTTATTAGAACGATTATTTAAAACCCCCGCCGGCACAGGTTTATCTCCGGACGGGGTTTTATTATTCAGGGATAGATTCAGCAGATTCCGGGCTTTCAATTTCCTGGGGAAATTGGCATACACTTGCAATGACAGTCATTTCACCTGTATACAAACCGGGGACAGCTGATTCTGGAATATTTAAGCGAATAGCAATTCTTTTTTGGTCTCCTTTGTTTTTAGCTTTTGCCGGTGTTGACAATACTGGTATCAGAGCATCAGACGCATGCAGCCAAAACTGTTCCGACTCTTCTTTGAATTCTATTACTGACGGCGGTAGCTCTTTAGAATCATCTGTTACAAGAGAAGTTGCCTGGATGTATAGTTGGTAACGGTCATTTCCCTGCACAATGGTAGTAATTCTCTGTTCTTCGCTTATTTGACCTATGGTGGCTTTAGGAAATCCCAACGCTTTATCTTCTGTACTTAATTCAATATATTCCTTATTATTATTGTCGTTTTCGGAAATGTCCCCTCCTGCGGGATATACCGCCAGGCAAAACAGTCCCAATAAAAAACAAAACATTATTACCGTCCGTCTGTTCATAGATATTTCCGTTAAAAACATTGCCGGATGATCAATAACAACACAGCGCCTAGTACTTATGTCCTAGGCGCTGTTACTGTTGTCATATTTGTTCTGTCATGTGTATTGTGTTAAAATAGCCTTAAGCATTGTCCTAACCACATTCCGTTTTAGGTGGCACCCTGAGATCGGATTATTTGGTTTTGACAATGCTTTTTAAAGCGGGGCAGCAGTGATTGTGACGGTTGCAGCGTAAGCGCCGTTAACAGCGTTGGCTGGGAAATTAACGCGAAAATCAAATGTCTTTGCATCCCCAGGGGCAACAACAGCGGTGCCAGGAGCAGCCAGCATATTTGTAGCAGTAGCTGTCGCATTCACATATGGGACGGCTGCAGTTTCCTTATACTGCAATACAGTGGTTGGTTGGGTTATTCCTCCGGCTGCGGTGAAGGTTGTGCTCGACAACTGAAGTTGATAATTCCCGGAGCCAGTGGTGGTGGCCGTCAACGGCTGAGAAGCTGAGGGAGTACCCTGTTGTACGCCGTTAAAAGTTAAGGTCGCCGGGTCGAGTGCCAGGCTTATTGCAGATGAAACATTAGCATTAATGCTCAAGGTATTGGCCTGTACTATCCCTACGCTAGCCAGCAACAACCCCACTACAAATAGAATTGCCATACTTTTTTTCACTTGAATTCACCTCCTTTTTTGCTAATTTTACCCGGAACATTGTTTAACGATTTTCGTAAATAGAGTCCGAAATTTGCCTTACATTCCGGGATTATTATTTTGCCGTTGTTCCGCTGCCGCTAACCGCCTTTGCAGTTTGCGAATATACAGAACAATGGCAAGAATAATTACAGTAATGGTCAACACAGTGCCTGCCAGTGTCAGCAGCGGCACAACTACAAAGGAAAACTCCCGCTCTTCAAAATTGATTCCATCGTAAGTCAACTGCATTTTTCCTTGAAAATATCCAATGAAGGGTGCTTCATTCCAGGTGGTTTCCATCTTTTTCTCTGTACCGGGCAAAATGTTAAACACAGGTATGTTAAGTTCTGTTTTCTGATTCCTAATCCCGTCTTTAATGACTACGTTACCCCGCACCTCCAGGTGTACATTGCCTGTATTGGCTACAACAGTTGTAAAAGTTGGCTTGCCATAATGCCAGAAACCAGTGCCTGCTTTATTCAGCCGCCAGGCTTGTTTTAAATCAAATTTTCCCTCGGCGTCTGTGACTTTAACGTAAACTAACGAGCGAATTTCCGACGCAACGCTAATGCCGGCGGATAGAGTCCCTTTTTGTTCTGCAGCAACCGGAATAAACTTAGTATTAAAATAAGTTACATGTTCACCCTTTTCTGCGTTTTCAGGAACATCAAACCTTACACAAATTTTTCCCTGTTCTAAATGGTCCAGCTTTTCCGGTGCGCTGACGACAGTGGCCCAGGTCATCGGTGACCAGCGGGCGTCGGGCTTCTCGACTTTATTCCATTGATTATTTTCAATGCGGAAATCTTGTAAGTATGCTTCAATTTTGACAGTTCCATCGGTTTTATTCTGTACAGTAAATATCTGTTCAAAGCTTTCTCCCGGCTTAATGGTTCTGTCTACTATTGATGGACCCATACTAACGCCATTCAATTCCACAGCATAGGCATATGTAGTTAATGTGGTTAGCGCCAACCCGAATCCCAACAGGCCAAACAATAACAGCTTTGTCATCCTTGCAATAACCATGATGTTACTCCTTAATATTGAATTTGTTAATTTTTAGAAGACCAACAGTTCTATGGCCTTATTATTTGAAAATTTATATTTGG
Organism: Peptococcaceae bacterium BRH_c4b; assembly: GCA_000961595.1. Lineage (GTDB taxonomy): Bacteria > Bacillota > Desulfotomaculia > Desulfotomaculales > Desulfocucumaceae > Desulfocucumis. The sequence goes on along the minus strand of LADO01000002.1, from coordinate 26,762 downwards.
TAGAATCGTCAAACTTATAATTAAGAAAGTTGTCCTGATGTTTAAGAATGACTCGGAGTTTTAATGACTTTGTCGGATTATGTCGTAAAAAAACCAAACCTGATCTTTAAACTCAGGTTTGGTTTTATAACCACCCAAGGCAACCCGGCTGCCATTGGATTGAAAGTCACAACCCATAAGGCCCGTAGCTTTGCGCCCTTTCCTTTCGGCAAAGTTTGCCATTAATTCATTATATAGCCTATTTATCTCTTTGGCAATACATATATCGACTCTTAGTTCATTTTTCCCCCATATTAAGTAGATTCACATTTGTATGGACCAGACGATATTTTTAAGTAATAATTCATTTTCAAATCAAAGTATGCTTCCTTAAAGTTATTTTTTGCTTGATTTTCAATTATACTGCAGAGCTTTTGTTTTGTAACTAACTCTGAGTTAATTTATTTGGCCGGGATAAAATGTTAATAAAAATATCGCCAGGTGGTTTTGTGGGTGATGTAGTCGCTACTAAGAAATGCCTTCATGCAGGTCTTTGGCATTATCCGGAAAAAGTAATAAAGCCCAGTCCAAAAACTTTATGTTATGATATTGGAAATGTAAAAATAAATGAATTATTATCCTCTGGAGGGTTTGGTTTGTCCTTGAAATTTATGCTGGGCCGGGCCGGAACGGGTAAAACCCGGGCCTGCCTGGAGGAAATAACTGCAAAAAGCCTGTCGGACCCCATGGGCCACCCCCTGATCATGCTGGTGCCGGAACAGGCCAGCTTTCAGTACGAAATAGCTCTGGTATCTTCCCTGGGCAGTGGGGGCATCATGCGCGCCCAGGTGCTCAGCTTCCGGCGCCTGGCCTGGCGTGTGCTGCAGGAGGTGGGCGGGGGGGCCAGGACACCCATCGGCGACTTGGGAAAAAGAATGGTTTTACGCAGGCTGCTGGAGTGCCGCCGCGGTGAATTGAAAGTGTTTCAGCGGGCGGCGGGGCAGAGGGGATTTGCCGATACTCTGGCCGGCGCTATTGCGGAGATGAAACTTTACCGGGTGGGACCGGACGACCTCAGGAAAAAAAGAGCGGCCCTGGCCGCCGGCGGTCAAAGCCTGCTGGCCGGCAAGCTAGATGATCTGGCCCTGTTGTATGAAGACCTGGATTCCTTTATGCAGGGGCGCTACACCGACCCGGACGACTATCTGAATTTGTTGTCCGCGAAGTTGGCGCAATCAGCTACGGTGAGCGGAGCGGAAATATGGATAGATGGCTTTACCGGTTTTACTCCCCAGGAATATGGTGTAATTGAGAGTTTGCTGGCAGCAGCGTCCCGGGTAAATGTGGTACTGTGCCTGGACGGTCGCGCTGTAGATGCCGAATCCGGCGAGGACGATGTTTTCTTTCCCACTCTGGAAACATATCATAAGCTTGTGCTGCTGTCTCAAAAAGCCGGGGTGGTTTTGGAGGAGCCCGTAATCAGGGATGACACGGTGCCCTGCCGTTTTACCGCCGCACCCGCTCTAGCCCACCTGGAACGCTGGTTTTTTAGACGGCCTGCTGCTGTTTATGAAGGCCGGGGTGAGGTGGAACTGGTGGCGGCGACCTCCCGCAGGGCCGAGGTGGAGGCTGCCGCCAGGGAAATTATTGCCCTGTGCCGTGACCGGGGCTGCCGCTGGCGGGATATTGCCGTGCTGCTGAGGGATTTGGACACCTATCATTTATTGTTAACCACAGTTTTTGACGATTATGACATACCTTATTTTATTGACCGGAAAAGGACGGTTATGCACCACCCACTGGTGGAACTGGTGCGTTCAGCGCTGGAGACGGTGAGCGGGGGCTGGGCTTACGAACCCTTATTCCGCTACCTTAAAACGGATTTGGCGCCCCTGGCCAGAGATGATGCGGATTTGCTGGAAAATTACGTGCTGGCTTTCGGGCTTAAAGGAAAGGCCTGGACCGGGGACAGGGACTGGGTATATTACCACCGGGACAGCCTGGAGGAATACGACGCTGACAGTAGCCAGTATATTGACAAACTGACAAGGATTAACCGGGCCAGGGTGCTGGCCTCCCGGGAGCTTTTAAGCCTGCATTGGAAAATATCCCGCTCCGGCGTTACGGTGCGGGATATTTCCGCAGCTCTTTTTACTATGTTGGAGGAACTGGGGATTCCTGCCCGCCTGGAGGAGTGGAAGACCCTGGCCGAAAAAAATGGTAGTCTGGAAGAGGCCAGGGAACACGGGCAGATCTGGAACGGCCTGGTCAAGTTGCTGGAAGAAATGGTGGCCGCCCTGGGAGAGGAGCAGTTACCTCTGTCTGAATACGCCGCTGTTCTGGATGCCGGCCTGGAAAGCATGAGACTGGGGCTGATCCCGCCTGGTATGGACCATATAGTGGTTGGCAGCCTGGACCGGTCCCGCAGTCCCTCCGTAAAAGCTGCTCTGGTATTGGGGGTGGGTGACGGGGTGCTGCCCGCCCGGCTTACCGGGGACGGAGTTTTCACCGACGGCGAGAGGGAGCGGCTGGCTGCTGCTGGGCTGGAGCTTGCGCCCACCACCAGACGAAAGGTGCTGGACGAACAGTACCTTGTATACCTGGCCCTGACCAGGGCAGCAGAAAAACTGTATCTCAGTTATCCCCTGGCCGATGAGGAGGGCCGGGCGCTTACCCCTTCGCCGGTTATTGGCCGGATTAAGGAACTGCTGCCCGGCAGCGGGGAAAAAATACTGGGAGTTGAGCCGGACGATGCCGGGGCAAGTGATGCCGGTTTTATAGCAGCTCCCGGCCGTTGCCTCACCTATCTCGGGGGAAGACTCAGGAATGTGCTGGAGGGGCGTCCCGTAACACCGCTCTGGAGGGATGTTTACAACTGGTTTGCGGGCCGGGAAGAGTACAGGGACAAACTTAATATCATCTCCTCCGGGTTGTTTCACACCAATACTGAAAGGCCACTTTCCGCCGCTGCCAGCCGTACCCTGTACGGAAAGCGGCTCAGAACCAGCGTATCCCGGCTGGAAAAGTTCCGCTCCTGCCCGTTTTCCCATTTCCTTGCTTACGGAGTTAAATTGAAGGAAAGGGTCGTACAAAAGCTGAGCGCTCCGGATATGGGCCAGTTTTTCCACGCGGCCCTGAAAATGTACGGTGACCGTTTGAAGCAAGGCTCCCTGGACTGGGGCTCCGTCAACAATAACGATATTAAAAAAATGGTAGGCGAGGTGGTGGAAATACTCGCCCCCCGGCTGCAAAACGAAATACTGCTGAGCAGTGCACGCCACCGCAATCTGCTGAACAAATTAAAACGCCAGTTAACCCGGGCGGCTGCCGTGCTGGCGGAACATTCCCGGCGGGGCGTATTCCGCCCGGTGGCGCTGGAGCTTGCCTTCGGCGCCGGCAAAGACGCTCTGCCTCCACTGGTGCTGCAGCTTCCCGGCGGCGGGCTGGCCATGGAGTTATACGGTAGAATTGACAGGCTGGACGCGGCATCGTCCGGGAAGGGACACTATTTAAGAGTTGTGGATTACAAATCCGGTTTCAGGGACCTGAACCTTTCCGGGATATATAACGGGTTGGACATTCAATTGCTTACCTACCTTGTGGTGGCCCTGGACAATTACCGGGATCTCACCGGCAGCCCTGCTCTTCCCGGGGGGATGTTTTATTTCAGGGTGGCTGATCCCATGCTGAAAATACCGGCCCCCCTGGGGCAGGAGCAGGCGGATATGCTGCTGCTGAAAGAATTGAAGATGAAAGGTTTGGCTCTGGCTGACCCGGAAGTGGTAAAAATGATGGATTCGGACATAGATGGCTACTCCGACCTGATCGCGGTGGCCCTGGGCAAAAACGGTTTTTATAAAAGCGCCCCGGTGCTGACTGAGGACCAGTTTGCCCTGCTTATAGAATATCTGCGGCGGATGCTAACAGCTACAGGTCTGGAAATAAACTCCGGCGAGGTGGGCATAAAGCCATACCGGCTGGGGAACTCCTCGGCCTGTACATACTGTCCCTTCAAACCGGTTTGCCGGTTCGATCCTGTAATTAAAGATAATAAATACCGCCTGCTGGCCAATGAGCCGGTTGAGGAAATCTGGGCGAAAATAATGGCTGCCTTAAAAGTCTAATGTCAAAGGTCGAAGGTCGAAAGTCAATGAAGGCTGGAAACCAAGGACTTTGGAACTCTGAACTTTAGACTTTAGACTTTAGACTTTGGACTTTAATTAAACAGGGGTACGGAAATGGATAGTAAATGGACCGTGGAACAACAAAAGGCCATCAACACTAAGGGATGCAACTTACTGGTGGCTGCAGCGGCCGGGGCCGGCAAGACGGCGGTGCTGGTGGAGCGCATCATCCGCCGTATTACCAGTCCGGCAGAGCCTGTGGATGTGGACAGCCTGCTGGTGGTAACCTTCACCAACGCTGCCGCAGCTGAAATGCGGGAGCGGGTCAGGGCAGCCCTGGAAAAGGAGCTTGCCGTTACCCCCTCCCGCAGGCTGGCCCTGCAACTGGCCCTGCTGAACCGGGCGCAGATTACCACCTTGCATTCCTTCTGCCTGGATGTATTAAAGCAGCACTTTTACAGGGTCGGGCTGGATCCCGGCTTCAGGGTGGCGGATGAGACCGAAGCCACACTGCTGCGCCTGGACGTTCTGGAGGAGCTTTTAGAAAGCCGCTATGCCTCTGGTGACCCCGCCTTTGAGGATATGGTGGAGTCCTTCGGCGGTGAAAGGGACGACGGCCGGCTGATGGACCTGATCCAGAGATTATATGATTTTTCCCGCAGCAATCCGGAGCCTGAGCGCTGGCTGAAGGAAAAAACGGACCGGTTTGACCTGCCGCCGGAAATAAATATTGATGATTTATACTGGGCGCAGGAGATCAAGGGCACTATTCTGCTGGAACTGGGAGCGGTACGGTTTGCCCTGGAAAGGGCCCTGGCCCTGTGCCGGCGCCCCGGCGGACCGGCAGCCTACATGGGGAACCTGGCGGATGAAATCGCCCTGGTGCAGGAACTGGAGGCCGCCAGCCGTAACAGCTGGCAGAACATGTATAGTGTGTTCTCTGCCATATCCTTTCAAAAGCTGAGCCGGGCCGGCAAGGACGTGGACGAACAAATTAAAAAGCAGGTCACCGGCCTCCGGGACGGGGCGAAAAAGAGGTTATCCGATCTCCGTCAGAAATATTTTGCCCGGGAACAGGAAGATTACCTGGCGGATATTAAAGCTATGGCGCCTCTCATGGACACCCTGGGACAGCTTGCCCGGGAATTCGGTGAGGCCTACCGCAAGGCCAAGCAGTCCCGGGGACTGGTGGATTTCAGCGACCTGGAGCACTACTGCCTGCGGATACTGAGTGAGGATAATCAGACCGGGGAAGCTTCAGGCCAATATATCGTTCCCTCCCCTGTGGCCCTGGAGTTAAGGGAGCGGTTCGAAGAGGTGTTGGTGGATGAATACCAGGACATTAATCCCGTCCAGGAAGCTATATTATTACTGGCTTCCCGTCAGGGAGAGGAAAGGCCCAACCTTTTTATGGTGGGGGACGTAAAACAGAGCATATATCGTTTCCGGCTGGCCGAACCCGGTCTTTTCATGTATAAATACAGTCATTACACTGAAGATGAGGGCGGCGAGGGCCGCAAAATAGACCTGGCCAAAAACTTTCGCAGCCGGGACGGGGTTCTGGAGGCGGTCAACTTTATTTTCAGGCGGATTATGACCCCCGGAGTGGGGGAAATGGTTTATGACCGAAAGGCAGAGCTGGTCTGCGGGGCCGGGTATGCGCCGTCTGAAGCCGGTGATCACATTGCCACCGGCGAGGTGGAGATACATTTAATTGATCGGGTTAACGGCAGGGAATATGACGTAAATTCAACCGGTAATGAAAATAATGATGACGCCCTGGACAAAGGAGCTCAGGAGGGGTTTCCTGAAAGCGAAGAACCCGGTGTTGCCGGGGCGGAAGCCAGGCTTGTGGCCGGCCTGATCAGAGATATGGTGGAAGGCGCGGAGGGGCGGAAGGCACTCAAGATATACGACCGGCTGACAGGGGCCTACCGGTTCGTAACGTACCGGGACATAGTGGTGCTGCTGCGGGCTACCAGGGACTGGGCGGCAGCCTTCACGGAAGAATTCGGCCGGGCGGGAGTACCGGCTTACGCCGAGCCCGGGGGTGGCTATTTTAACGCGGTGGAAGTGGAAACAATACTTTCATTGCTTAAAATAATAGATAACCCCAGGCAGGACATACCCCTGGCGGGGGTGCTGCGCTCTCCGCTGGTGGGACTAAATGCCGGGGAACTGGCGGAAGTAGCCCTTAGCCACCGGGGTGGGGATTTTTACGACGCCGTTACTATTTTCGCCCGCAGCGGGAAAGGTGTGCTGCGCCATAAAGTTGAGTCTTTCCTGCTGGACCTGGAACGCTGGCGAATCATGGCCCGCCGGGGCACCCTGGCCGATCTTATCTGGAATATATACCGGGAAACAGGCTTCTATGATTATGCCGGAGCTATGCCGGGGGGGACCCAGCGCCAGGCCAACCTGCGCTCTCTCCATGACCGGGCCCGGCAATACGAGGCCACCACTTTAAGGGGGCTGTTTGGCTTTCTCAGGTTTATTCAGCGCATCCGGGAGGGGGGTAGCGATCTGGGGGCGGCCCGCACCCTGGGTGAAAGTGAAAATGTGGTCAGGATCATGAGCATACATAAAAGCAAGGGACTGGAATTCCCGGTGGTATTCGTGGCCGGGCTGGGGAAAAAATTTAATACCGCCGACCTGAACAGCGACGTTCTCCTGCATAAGTCCATGGGCCTGGGGCCGGACAGGGTTGACCTGCAACTCCGGGTAAGCTATCCTACTCTGGCTAAAATAGCCATCAGGGGAAGGCTTAAAATGGAGTCACTGGCCGAGGAAATGAGAATACTGTATGTGGCCCTGACCAGGGCCAGGGAAAAGCTGGTGCTGGTGGGAACCTCCCGGGATCTGGTCAGGACTGCGGAGGGCTGGTGCGGGGAAGGAACCGGGGACGGGGTGGAACTACACGATGCCCTGCTGGCCACGGCCAATTCATATCTGGACTGGCTGGGGCCGGCACTGTCCGGGCATCCTGACGGGGCTTCATTGTGCGATCTGGCGGGAAATGAACAACATAGCGTTTCCCCGGAGGCCTGCGGTCGATCCCGCTGGTTAATCATAACATGGGGTCCTCCGGTAAGCGGGGGAGCCGGCCAAAGCCACACAGCCGGGGGGGCTGACCTGCTGGAAAAGATTAAGCGCGGGGAAAAAATAACTACGGACACTCCAGCCAGTCCGGAGGTGGAGGAAAGGCTGAATTGGGTTTATCCCCAGGCTGCGGTGCAGGGGCGGGCGGCCAAGCTGTCCGTTACGGAGGTAAAGCGCCGGTTCGAGCAGGAAGAGCAGGACCCAGACAGTGTTTACCGGCTGATGTGCGGCCCGGGCTCCGGTGTGCATGCCTACCTGCGCCCGGGATTTGTCACGGGAGAAACGGGACTTACCGCTGCCGAGGCGGGTACGGCACTGCACCTGGTTATGCAGCATGTTGATTTTAGGAGTTCGCTGGATCCGGAGGGCATAAAGGAGCAGGTGGCGGCTATGGAAGCCGGGGAGCTTTTAACCCGGGAACAGGCGCAGGGCATTGATGCGGGTGCAATTGCCGCGTTTTTTTGTACTGCTCTGGGCGGCAGGCTGCTAGCCTCGGAGGACGTGCGCCGGGAGGTTCCCTTTAGTCTGGGCCTGCCGGCAGGGGAGGTATACCCGGACCTGTCCGGGAAAATTGCTGCCGGGGAAACCGTACTGGTACAGGGAGTGATTGACTGCCTGTTCAGGGAGTCAGATGGGTTGGTGCTGATTGATTACAAAACGGACCGGGTAAGCAGCGCCGACAGCGAGGCGGCCCGGCGTCACCGCACCCAGCTCAATATCTACGCCCGGGCGGTGGAGACAATCACCGGTGAAAAGATTAAGGAAAAGTATCTGTATTTTTTTAGCTCCGGTACGGCAGTGCCGGTGTTATAATGCATTTGCTGGAAATGAAAAAATACTGGGTTAAAAAAGATTATTGACAGCCTTTTAATAGAAGGTTATACTTTTCTCTGCAAGGCTTTAGCATGATAAAGCGTTAACATATGATAGTGAGTTTAAGCTGAGACCTACCCTGAAAATAAGTTTAGGGAAATGTCATCCTGAGCGTTAGCGAAGGATCTTGGATTCTTTACTTCGTTCAGAATGACATAAAGTGTTCTGGATTTTCATACTCGGATGGTGCCGTTTACGGCATGGATGTCTACTATGAAAATTTATGTTTAGTTAACCATAGGAGGAATATATATGAAACTAAGATTGGGATTACCAAAGGGGAGCCTGCAGGAGGCGACCTTTCAGCTGTTTAAAAGGGCCGGTTTTAATCTGGCGGTGCGGAGCAGGTCCTATTTTCCGTCCATTGACGATCCCGAAATGGAAGTGGTGCTGATGCGGGCACAGGAGATTCCCCGCTATGTTAACGAGGGCGTTTTGGACGCGGGCTTAAGCGGCCTGGACTGGATTAAGGAAAACGAGGCGGATGTAGTGGAAGTGGCGGATCTGGCCTATTCCAAGCAGACCACCAATCCCATCCGGCTGGTGCTGGCGGTGGCCAACGACAGTAATATCCAAACGGTGAAAGAGCTTGATGGAAAAAGGATTGCCACCGAATTGGTCCGGGTGACTAAAAAATATTTGACGCAAAACGGCGTAAGGGCAACAGTTGAGTTTTCATACGGCGCCACTGAGGTTAAAGTTCCGGAACTGGTCGATGCCATTGCCGACCTTACGGAAACCGGCAGCTCGCTAAAGGCCAATAATCTCAGGGTGATTGCCACGATACTGGAGTCCACCACAAGGCTCCACGCCAACAGGGCATCTTGGGAGGAATCCTGGAAGAGAGAAAAATTGCAAAACCTGGCGGTTTTGCTGAAGGGTGCACTGACGGCGGATTTGAAGGTGGGCCTGAAAATGAATGTGCCCGGTGACAAGATCAACGACGTGCTGTCGGTTCTGCCTGCCATGAAGCATCCAACCGTGTCGCAGTTGTATAATAGCGACTGGGTAGCGGTGGAAACCGTGGTGGATGAGAAAACATCCAGGGAACTGATCCCGCTGCTTCTCCGCTCAGGTGCCAGGGACATCATTGAATACCCGCTAAACAAAGTTATACCTTGATAGACGATTATGTATGTTTTGAAACAATCTCCTAACAAGGATGGCTACATACTTTAAAATTAGCGGCTTGGTAAAGCGTACGCGCTTTACCAAGCCGCTTTCAGCCTTTTGTTGTTCGCCTCACATGTGCTGTTGTCAGCAGCGCACGAAGTTTCTTTTTATGGTACTGCCGGATAATCAATGACTCATAAAACTCGAGGCCCCTTACGGGATCTCCTTGCGATCAGCAGCAATTACAATCGTCATCGCATAATTGGATGTCCACTGTAACCTTTTGGACATGTACTTTCTTCACCTGTTGGCCGGAGATGTTCAGACACTCCAGCAGTTCCTGGGCCTTTTCCGTACATTCCGGCTTGCGGATGGTGTTGTAAGGCTGCCTGATCTCAGGATCGAGACGGTACGCCATGCCTCCGATCAACGCACCATCGGCATAGACGGAAATTTGAATGTCTCTGTCCGCCGCTCTCTCTACCTGATTCTTGTCAAAGCCTTTTCCGGGCCTTAGATCTATGACGATTTCGCGTTGCTTGCCGGACTGCAGCTCGAAACGGTTGTTCGGGATACCTTTGAAGGTAAGGTGCCAGCCACTTGAAGCCAACAGCTTCGGCAGTTGTACCCGCAGTTCCATAGTGGAGGTCTTTAAATTGGGATTGCCAACCCAGAAACTGTATCCATGCAATCCCTGGATTAGGCCTTCCGTGCCGCCGCCGCCAGGAGCCAGGACAACGTTTCGCTGGCCGATGTTGTTGTCGTTCGGCACGAGCCGCCAATCCTGAATGAATTCACCAAGGGTGAAATTGTCGACGTTGCTGGGGTCACCATCGGCCAATACGATCATTAGCATACAGTCGTGACCCCAGGTATTGACGATAGGCGTCCATTCAAATGGTCCGACGATTTTTTCTTCAGCATTGTTGCCCAACAGCGTGCCGCCTCCTGGTGCTGGCAGTTCAGCAGTCGTGAAAGATTGAAAGTCGTTCGGCCAGATGACTCCAGCTCCCGGCTTGCAGTGATAGCCCCGCACTATGACGTTGGTGGCTGTTTGTGTACCCCGGTTCTTGATCCTGACATAGGCATAATTGGCGGCACTTAGAGCCGGTTCCTCGTGGGTGGTCCCCCCATCCGGACTCCGCCGGTTCCAGATAGAGGTGTTCTTATAATGGACATCCTGGTATTGATACTCACCGCCACGGCCATCGTCGATATACACATCGAACTCTGGAGGTTGCCCTGCGCCGGTGAACGGCGGTAGCGCTCCCGGAGCCTGATATAAGCCCTGCTTTTCAAATGACCAGCGAATTACCTTGTGATAGACGCCGCCATAGACCCCCTCGGTCGTCCAGTTAAGCGCATCTATCGCAATCAGCGCGTCGGCGAAGGCCAAGGGGGTGCCCGGGTTGAAGATGAGGTCCTGGATCGTGCGCAGGATAAGATAGAGCATCATCTTGGAGGCAAATTGCCGCCGGGACAGATCAGGAGAGTCGCCGCCTATGGACCGGTATGCCCGGAACAGCGTGGTTGCAAGAATTTCCCCGGATTTATAATTATTATCATCATGGACGCCGTCCCAGGCCCAGCCGGCTGCCACATCCCGGTCAAACCGGCGGTCGAGGCCGGGACGCCAGGGAGCATATCTGAAACGATCCGGTGCCTGCGACTCCGGATCGATAACGATTGCCGCTATAGCGTCACCGGGGCCGTGGGAAAATCCAAAGTTGGCGGAACCAACATGTTCATACAGAATACCGTGTGCACCCAGTTCATGCAGGTGACACCACCAGTCGCATGCCCGGCCCACCGGGTTTGTGGTATCTGTCAGATCATTGAGTGCGAAGCCTACATAATCAATGCCGCCCATACCGTCACCGACGCAATGCGCGTTCATCTCGATGCCGTCCAGGGTCTGCATCCTGTCACGATGATCCACCTCAATCGGGAACGATGTATTGGCGCAATAGGTGGCAATCGGGAAGCCGAGGCTTTCCACCAAATGAAAGAAACGGTCCACGTGGTAGTAGGCGTTAACCGCCGCAAAATCGTTGGTGCGAACGTCGTAATCAAAATCTGTCCCGATCGGTTCGGTGGGAGGGGCAATGTTTGGAATGTTCACGTTCGTGACATTGGCATACGTACCCCGTAGCGATTGCACGCCGGCAGCAGGGGCATCCAGATTGAGAAGGGGGTCCACCCAGGTGCGCCGGGGGTTCAACACGGCGTTGCTCTGATCAGCCGTTAGCGCCGGATTCCCACTGGACGTAATGGGGTCGTACTGGAACACCCTTCCCCTGACATAACCAGCCAGCGCCCGCAGGTACAGCACGGAGCCTGTTTCGAGCTCAACAAGAGCGAGCCAGTTAAGCCGCTCATACTTCTCTGTTGAAAACGAAAAGGTGATTTCGGCAACTACATAATATTGGCCATGCTTGATTTTTTTATCCACCGGCGGCAGAGGCAGTACCGGTTCTTGTGTTGTTTGCGACTCCGTGATTGACTGGTGTCGAGTCCCGGGAAGCCGGTTGTTCTCGTCGTATTTATAGACGTAGAACCGGCCCCGTATCAGGCGTGCATTGTCGTTATGGGTCGCATTGGAAGTTTCATTTAATTTGCTGCTTTCAACCAGTTTGCGCACGAAATCCGCTGTCGCGGGTTCATCCTTTTCATTTCCTGTTTCCAGACGGCGTTGCTGTTTTTCGATTTCAGCAAGGGTGAAGAGTTTTCTGTAGCGCTCGATCAACTCCGGCGCCGGAAGTTTTGCGTCGAAACCCTCCTGGCTTGTGTTTACAGCACTGATGATCCGGTAAGGGCCGTGCTTTACCGTCACCGTAAATCCGGCTTGCCACACAGGGACGTTCAGATAGGTCTGGTAAAAGCCCAATGTGGTTGAGTCAAATAGTTGCTTTTCCTCGGACAGATGATATTCAATTCCCTGCTTCATGGGCGTAAGAAACGAAATCCGCTGATCCATGTTCTTAAGCTGAGCTTTCGGCACATCAAGAACGGCCGTCATCTGGTGCAGGTAGTCGATTGCCGCCGAAAGGGGACTTTTCTTGTCCGATGCCCAATATTCCTGGAAATGGTGGATAGACCGGACGCAGTCTGCATCATCCAACGACAAATTTGCTTTCAGATCGGGTTTGTAAATGACTCTCATGGTTGAACCTCCTTTTCAGGTTGTATTCTGCCCCTTGAGATGAGACGGCCTTATATGCCCCCTAAGCGATGAGCCCTGCTTAGGGGTGAAGTACGCTTGAAGGCTCAGCCACGTCAGCGACAGCCTTCTCACTGCGGTACCGCTTTGCTTTACGGTTTGTTCGGCTCCAGGGCGAAGGCTTTCGGCATTGCAGAGGCGTCCAGCCCGGATAATCTGACCCAGCCGTTAGTCGCCGTCGCGGCCACATAGATGTTTTCACCGAAGGCAGCCTTTGGGCAGCCGCCACGTATAGCGGCCTCGTCCACATCCTTGCTGAAGACGTCCGGAATGTCAAGGCTGAAGCCGTTGACTGGAGTGTCGGTTAGCAGCGGGGCGTTTGCCCAGGCTACGTCCGGATTAGCGGGCGCGCAGGCCGCCGCCGCGTATCCCGAGCTGCCCCGGACAGTGGTGAACTTAAACCTGGCATAGCCTTTGGGATGGTGGACGCGGAATGATAGCCGGACGTCATCCCCGGCATCGTAGCTGATGAATCCGCAGGGACCCGCAGCAACTCCCTTTATACTCGCCTCGTAGATCTCGGCCTGGCACTTGTTGTTGTCCACATGCAGGTAGAAGATGAAGCCGCCGCCCTGGATCTCGCCGGCATTGGCATTGCGTGTAAGGATCGTCGTTCCGTCCGAGGCGACACCCGTGGGCACGATGAAATCGAAAGTGCCGGGTCCGGGATTGAGCAGCGTCCCGTCTTTATCGTAGATCTCCAATTTAATCTTATACTTGCCCGCCGCACTCAAGACCCCGCCCGGCAGGTTGGACGACTGGAGAATGCCGGAATAGATGTCATTAAACCAGTCATCAACGGGCCACTCCCGCTTGTGGCCGGGAATCTGGGGCGGCTGGTGCGGCTTGAACTCGTAGAGGTGCATATTGTTTTTTTCCTGCGGGCCAAGCGGGTAGGCGGGAAAGGTCGGCGGCAGATCGGGATGGGCGAGGTCATAATCCACGTAGTGGCGCACCACGGTCTCCGCTACCGGTGGCGCGAAATCACGCCATTCGGTCTCGTTCCCGGCGCTGTCGAGTTTGTTATACTGCCAGCGGTAGTATAAAGGCTTACCGGACGTGTTGGACGGAATGCCGCTTGAATAGCCGTGCCGGAAGCCCAGCCGGCCGCCAAAGGGCGCATCGATCCATGTTCCGTCTCCGTCAGTGAAGTCGGTCAGTCCGCTGCTCTTAATGGCGTCCAGCCGCACGCCACCCACGCCCCACGGCATTACCCAAACAGACACCCCTGGCGGCGGATCCACAGGGTCCGGCGGAACACAGGTGATCGCCGCCGGATCGTCCGTCTCCAGCACTATATCGGTGCCGCACACGTAGTTCCAGTGGGTATGGCAGGCCACGACCGGATTATAGAGGGTGTGCAAAGTGCCTCCGATGCACTGGACGGCCTTGAAGTACAGGTCAGGCTTGTCGCCGGTGCAGCGGTACCAGATAGTCGTCTTAAAGCGCCCTTGTTCATCGGTGCAGCAGCACTTGATCAAGTCAGTGTGTAACTTATACCAAAGCCACTTCAAGGCGCAGATATACACGGCCAGTATATCCGCCCTGGAGATCAGAGCGGTACGGAGTTCATTGGCGGAGGTCGCCTGGAAGACCGGTTCCAGCTTGGACCGGGTTTCCATTGTTAACGGCGCGGCCTCCATATCAGCTCTTAAAGTTTCGATCATCACCCCGGAAGGCTCCGGCTGAGGGTTGATGGTTACCGGCGTGGTAGGCGGCCAGACCTCTGGTTGTTTCTCAATGAAGACCCGCAAGTCGTCCCGCAAGCGGAAAAGGTCTCGTTCCGGCAGCTGCAGGATGATCATAGGAATCTTGTCCACCTCGTAGATCTTTACGCAGGCGCCACAGACACCAAGTTCCTTCGTCGTGCCATCGGGCAGGGATACGCGCTTGACCAGCCGGCCCCGGACAACACAGGGGCAGAAGAGCCACTTCGTCCATTCGGGAGAGAAGACCGTTACATTGATGATGTTCTTTTCCGCGTCCAGGCGGATCCGTTTCTCGTACGCCACCCTACGCAGGGCGGCCAGGGAAGGGGTCTTTTTCTGCGTCTCACCCCGGTGAATTAACGCGGCCATCCATGGGGGCACTTCCTCTTGCTCCTCAGCCAGGACAGGTCCGAGGACCAATCGCACTGCAGTGCCTACAAGTTTTGACGGCACCTGCAACTTCACCTGGCTCTGCTCACCTTTTGGCACGGATACCTCGGTCAGGAACTGGCCCGTTACGTCGAAGGCGTAAAGCATCACCTCCGGCAGTTCCTGCTCCTGTGCCTGTTCCAGTCGTACGTTGACGGTTAGCGTTAATTTCCCTTTTCTTTCTTCTTCCATCTTGTATACCTTCCTTTCTGTTGTATTGATAGCATAAACCATGCAATTTACGTCCAACGGTGTGTCCCAGCCACTTACCGGAGTAAAGCCAAGGCAAGAAACTTCTCATATAGTTCGTCCCGGTGAGGGCTGTTCATAAAAAACTACCGGTTTATGGAAAATTAAAAGCAGCACCACAATGATGCTGCTTTAGTTCTGATATATTTTTTATTTGACAAAAATATTCAAATTCCTATGAATACCAAATATATATTTTCTAGCTAAAAACGACAGATAATGGCATTTGTTGATTTTATTTTTGAATCTTCTTTATAGCATAAGAAGATTATGTAAAATCAAACCAATTATTGAAGAGGATAAAATTATTAATCGTATGGGGATGATAAAAACGCGCAAGTATTCAGCAATTTTGTCAAAACACCGGAACAGGAGTTGCATATGATAGAATACCTGAAACAAAGTAAAATCACCTGGGCGGGTATGGTTGTTTTATTGGCAGGCATGTTGGCAGGATCTTTGCCTAGCCGCGATGAAAACAGTGGCGGCCAACGTGGACATGACGGCTACCCGCCGGATGATGCCTTTACACCCAGGTATAGGAAGAGATTTTTTATGTGAAAAGTGTCGGATCTTGATGTAAAATTATATTGTGTGAGGTGACAGCAATGATTCCCCTGCGCGATAGCGTGCGATCCAGTACCAGGCCCTATGTCACCTGGATACTGATTGCCCTGAACATATACATATTTTACAGGCAGTTTATGCTCCCCGTGGATATGCTGAACCAGGTTTATCTGCATTTCGGGGTGGTGCCGGCGGATTTAAGCTATGCGCTGGCCAGTGGAACGTCACTGGTACCCGTGCTGCTGACCTTTATAACAGCAATGTTTTTACACGGCGGCTGGGTGCACGTGCTGGGCAACATGCTTTACTTATGGGTTTTTGGAGATAACGTGGAGGACCGCCTGGGCCATTTGCGCTATCTGCTTTTTTACCTGGCTTCCGGTGTGGCGGGCGGCATTGCCCATTTTTTGTCGAACCCGGCTTCCCAGGTGCCTATAATCGGTGCCAGCGGAGCGATAGCGGGAATACTGGGGGCTTATTTAATAGCCTTTCCCCGCTCCAGGGTTCTTACGTTGCTGCCTATTTTTATATTTTTTACCATTGTGGAAATTCCTGCCGTCATATTTCTGGCCATATGGTTTGTTTTGCAGTTATTCAACGGCGCCGCCTCCATCGGAGGCACAGCCAACACGGTGGCCTGGTGGGCACATGTGGGAGGATTTGTGGCCGGTGCGATTATGATTAAACTGTTGCCGGCGCGCAGGCGGGATAACTATTACTACAGCCGGGAGTAATCTTCCGGCTTTTTCAGTACTAATGTTGTTAATAAAAAGTTATAACAGTAATTACCAGTAAAACTAAAAGGATAACCGGCCAGTATAAAAGCTTCGGGATCATGTTGTCCCGGTAATGAATAAAACGTATATTAATCTCGTGAGCAAATAAGAAGCAATGTTTAATTCCCCAGCCAGGTCAAAAATTGTTTTTTAATTCATCCTTTATTTGATCCTGTTTCAAGTCCCCCGAACCCAGCTTGTTTGCTGTGTTTTGCGTTACCTCCATCAGTCCTTTTAAAACATTATCCATTTCATTAGCCGCTTTAACGGCTTCTTGCTGTACCTGTCCTTTTGTGGAGTTTTCCAGCGCTAAGGAGGATGTTAACATGCCAGGAGTAAAGTCACGCAGGTAGGCGGCCATTACGAAATAATCGACAGCGGCGGCTGGGTTGCCGGTCCTCATTCCAGCGTGCCGGCTCACCCGGGAGTGGATATTACCACTTACAATACCCGTATTCACACCATCGGCATCGGTATTGAAGCTACTTATGCCGGTCTTTTACAGGAAGTAGCCAATGCCACCACTTCCACCTGGATATTCCAAAGAGGTTTTACGAGGTGGGGGACATCCTGCCAATCAAGGTTCAACTAACTGAATCACATAAACCTATCGTCAGAGTTAACGAGATTTCAATGGAGACAGCCCAACTACGGATCCCGCCAGCTGAACTCTGCGCCCGGCATAAGGTGTCAACTTACGAACTGGCCTGCCAAACAACCGGTAAACGGCGCCGGCATAAAGAAAACCTGTTGGTTTTAAAGCTCAGGGCAATGGCTTCCGACCCTGCTTTCAAGGAACTGCTGAAACCTGTCAGAAAACAATCCTCACTTCTTCAGGGGAATTTAGAATGTATGATCAGGGAAAAGGAAATTGTTATTCCTGTTCACCTGGAACAGCCAGGGTTGGTATCCTACAAGGTTACGGTAAATTGCGGAACCCCGCAAAGCGGACCGATTTACCGAACGGATATGGTTTCAGTCTGCGTCGAATACCCAGGGGTACCGGTTAACTAAGTTATTAAGTTATTAAAAAGAAATGCAATTATAAAAGGTGGAATTGCAGGAGTGACTACTTAGTAAGGCACGTACGTTTGATGTGGGGGAAGTATAAGTGATTTTCCCTAGTCTATTATTTTTTTGCCGTCTTCAGTAGGCTATCCAGACGCTGCCTCAGATTCAGCAGCCTGCCGTATACGTCTCCCATGGAATCAAGTCGCTGGAATATGGTTTTAAGGTTGAATTTTACCGGCATTATATCACCCTTTTCAATTTCCTCCCAGAGCAGGGGTGTTGAAACCGGCGCCCCGGGCAGGGGGCGGAGACCGTACTGGAAGGCCATGGTTTTTCCCCTTCCGTTTTGCAGATAATCAATGTAAACCACACCCCGGGGCCTTCTTTCCACCTTTCTTTCTATGGTGGCTTTTTGGGGATAGATACGGGCTATCAATTCCGCCACGTATTTCATGGCGCCGGTGACCTCCTGCCACGAGTAGGATGGCTCAAGGGGTATAAAGAGATGCAGCCCGCTGGCTCCGGAGGTTTTGGGGAAGCTTTCCAGGCCGAATTCCTCCAGTGCCTTGCGGGCCAGCAGGGCGATGTCCAGGGTATCGCGGAAGGACGCTCCCTCCGCCGGGTCAAGATCTATCACCGCCAGATCCGGTCTTGCCAGGTCATCAGTTTTTGCCAGCCAGGCGTGTATCTCAATGCAGGCATTGTTTGCCAGCCAGGCCAGGGTGGCGGAATCATTGCAAACAATGTAGTTGATGGTTTTCTCACTGTGTTCCACCGGGTGTGTTCTAATCCATTCCGGGGCATAATCCGGACATTCTTTCTGATAGAAATATTCTCCGGTTATGCCGTCGGGGTAGCGTTTCATCACAACCGGCCGGTTATGTATATGCGGCAGTATATAAGGAGCCATTTCCAGGTAGTACCTGATCAGGTGTGCTTTGGTATATTCTTCGGGCCAAAGAAGTTTTTCCAGGTTGGTGAGTTTTACCTGGCGGCCTTCGATTAAAGTAATTTGCCCGGTCATGGCATCGACCTCAGACACGTATTTGTATTGCCTATTGTTCAGTTGCCACCAGGCATTCCCCGGGAGATTTATCCCAGCGCAGGCCGCGGTAAACCGGGTGCCGTAGGTAGCCCTCCGCTGTGGTGGTGAGATAGTTTACCGTGCAAACCAGCAAGGGCTTTACCCATCTGGTTTGTTTTTTTTCGGCGGGGGGCACGTTCAGTACCGCAAAGTTGGTTTCAATTTTGCCCAGAGCATCAAGCAGCGACTCGGCCTCACTGTTACTGAAGCCAGTACCCACCTTGCCCTGGTAGACCAGCCGGTCTTCCAGGCTGGCTCCCAGAACCAGTGAGCCCAGGGATCTGCCGTCCCGGCTTGGCTGGTAGCCGCAGATGATCAGATCCGCTTCCTGGGTGTGCCTGAACTTTTTCCAGTAAGGAGAGCGCCGGCCCGGTAAATACGGGCTTTCCAATGCTTTGGCCACAACCCCTTCCAGGTCTTCCCCAGCGCAGGCGTTATAAAAGTCTACACCGCTTTCCGAAATATACTGGGACAATATGATCTCATCTCCGGGGGAAACAATTTCCCCCAGCAACTTCTTCCGCTCCCCCAAGGGCAGATCCATTACGGACTTTCCCTCCCGGTATAGTACATCAAATGCAACAAAGACCGCCGGACGTTCGATGGACCCCTGGTTTATCCGCCCGGGCAAGGCGCTCCTGCCCCGGGATTGTATCCCGGCAAAGGAAGGTTTGCCGTTTTCAAATACTACAATCTCTCCGTCAATGATGGCCGGCTGTCCTCCGACTTTTTTGTGTAACTGGCCCAGCTCCGGAAATTTTAAACCAATGTCGAGCAGGTTGCGGGATAATATTTCAGTCCCGCCGTCCAGGTAGGCCAGCCCACGGTAGCCGTCCCATTTAATTTCATACAGGTGCCCGGGGCTGTCAAAGGGTTCGGAGCTAACGGCCAGCATGGGGCGAATGACGGGCAGTCTTCCTGTTTTTATCTTTTAGCCTCCATCCCAACTGGATTTGTTGTCCGGCAGGTTTACCATGGTTCATGAAGTTTTTCGCCTGGCTGTCGCTCTGGGCGCCTTTGCTTCCCGGGCGGGCTTTTCTTCCGGGGGTGCGTCCTTACGGTCCTTTTTGGCCAGATCTATACTGGCCTTTAATGCCTCCATCAGGTCAACCACCTTGCCCGTTTCCGGCCTGGCGGGTATTTCAACCGCTTCACCGGCGATTTTAGACTGGATGACCTCCATCAGGTTTTGCCTGTAGGTATCCACATATTTTTCCGGCTGAAATTCCGCCGACAGGCTGCTGATCAGACCCACCGCCATTTTGACTTCATTATCGTGCAGGTTCACCTGGTAGTTCATTTCGGGCAGTATATCTGCCTGTCTTATTTCATCCGGGTAATGCATGGTGCTCATGATTAAAACATTTTTATCCCCCACCCTGATGGTGGCCAGTGATTCCCGGTTGCGGATGACTACCCTGGCCACCGCCACCTTGCCTGTTTCTCCCATGGATCGCCGTAAAAGCTCGTAAACTTTGGCGCCGCTTTCTCCCGGAGCCAGGTAATAAGGCTTTTCGTAATAAACGGGGTCTATTTCCCTTAAATCCACAAAATCCAGTATTTCAATGCTTTTCCCGCCGTCAGCCCCGGACAGTTTGTCGAAGTCATCTTCCTTCATAATGACATACCGGCCCTTTTCATATTCATACCCTTTAACGATTTCTTCCATGGGTACCTCCGCCTGGCAGGTGGGGCAGTAACGCTTGTACTGTACTGGTGTTTTGCATTTTTCATGCAGGTAGTTGAATTTTATGTCCTTTTGCTCCGTGGCCGCATAGAGCTTTACTGGGACGAAAACCAGGCCGAAGCTAATGGCGCCTTTCCAGATAGGGCGCATTTTTTCACCACGCTTCTTTTTTAAGGTATTATTCCCGGCCCCCTTATTCTGATGCGGGCCGCTTATAAGCCCGGACTATTCAAACGGAACCTGGCGCAGCTCTGGGCCTCGAGACTGTTCTTTTGCAGGCACAGTTCCAGCCCCTCCAGACCCACCCTTTTTATAACTTCAGCTGCGTGTACCGTTGCGGGAACCCTTTCCCGCAGGGAATTATAGGCCCTGATATTTACAACGCACCCTTTCCTGGTTTCTTTCCGGCCCTGTATGTTTACGAAAAAAAGGCAGTCCCCGCAGCGGTGGACGGCCAGTTTGCGCATTTCCGGCAGGAACATGCGGTGTTTTTCCCATAGCACGTTATCTTTGTCGGCCATTTATACTCACCTCCGTAAGGGATATCCCCCTTGTGATGGCTTTTTCCCCGAAGCGGTCCCGTATGGCGTCACAGGCCAGGGCCAGGCTGAGCCGCCGTTCCTGCCGGCCAAAAATGTCAGGCTGAATGGGGCCGTTTTTAATTAAATTACCAAGGGCTATGCCCACCAGCCTTACCGGCCGGGAGTCATTCCAGTGGGCCTGCAGGAGCTTGCAGGCGGTGAGGTAGATATCATCGGCCAGGTTAGTGTGGCCGGCCATGCTCTGGGATCTGGATAAAAAATTGAGCTGCGTATCCCGCAGGGTAAGGCTCACGGTGCGGCCCACGTATCCCCCCTGGCGTACGCGCCGGGCGACCATTTCGCAGAGTTCCAGTATCACCACCTGTATTTCCCTGAAGCCCCGGAGATCCCTGGGCAGTGTCCGCTGCTGCCCTATGCTTTTGGCAACGTCAAGAGATCCCGGCACCACCGGGCTGTAATCCATGCCGTTGGCACAGAGCCAGAGCATCTCCCCGTTTTTGCCCCAGCGCTTTTTAAGTATATCCAGGGGGAAATTGGCAAGCTCCCCGGTGGTGTGTATGTTGTATTTACGTAAATGTTTTTCGTATCTGGGCCCGATGCCGAACAGTTTCCTCACCGGCAGGGGCCAGAAGACCCTTTTAAAATCGTCAACAGTCTTCAGTATGGTAAGGCCGTTGGGCTTCTGCAGGCCAGCCGCCATTTTGGCGATTAATTTGTTCGGCCCCATGCCGACGCTGCAAAAAACGCCCACCTCCGAGCGGATGCGTTCCTTCAGGGCACCGGCGATATCTTCCGGCGGCCCCCACAGGTTTCTCACCCCGGTGAGGTCGGCAAATGCTTCATCAATGGAGAAGGGCTCCACCAAATCGGTAAAATCCCGTATGATGCCCAGTATTCTGCTGGAAAAATCCATGTACAGGGAATAGTCCGGCTTGAAAAAATGGCCGTGGGGGCACAGCAGCCTGGCCTCCCATAGCGCCATGCCCGTCTTTATGCCCAGGGCCTTGGCGGGGTAGGAGGCCGCCAGGACTATACCCGTTCTTTTTTGGGGATCGCCGGCCACCACAACTTCCTTGTTCTGAAGTTCCGGCTGAATCGCCTGGTGGCAGCTGGCAAAAAAACTGTTCATGTCCGCAAGGAGGATTACCCTTTTCATTTCCATAACCACCAAACGCATGTTTGTGTGTTAATTATATTTTTGTAACGGGAAACAGTCAATTGGAATCATATGGAATATCGATAGATATCATTAAGCCCGGGTAAACTATAAAAAAACATAATCAGGAAGTGATACCCGTTGCATTATGTTATTTACACGGCGGCGGTATGGGGACTGGTATATTTTCTGGTGGGCAAAAGGTTTGTAATGCTCTGGAAAGCAGCTCTGCTTGGAGTCCTGCTTATGGTTACCGTAGACTACTTCGGGACCAAGTATAATTTGTACTTATATCCCCGGGGCTACATCTATATCGGCAGGCTGCCGGTAATGCAAATTATAAATGTATACGCTTCTTCACTGCTGTTTCTAAACTGGCTGCCCACGACATGGGGTAAAAGGATGCTTTATATCATATACATCTCCACGATATTTCTGGCGTTGGAAGCACTGATGTACAGCGCCGGCGCTATTGCCTTTCTCAACTGGAAACTTTCATACAGCTATTTTTTAAATATTGCCGGCCTGTCGACGCTGGCTTATCTATCAGACTTTATCTTGCGGCGGGAAGCGCTGGATGGTAATGATGTTTGACATTGTTTCAAGGGTTGAGGTCGTTTAATACAATAAAACAATAAAGGGGAAAGATATTATAAAATGGACCGTCAAATTTGTATAGTGGGCCTGCTGGTGGAGGACCGGGCCTGCCATGGCCCGGAGGTTCAGGAGATTTTGACCAGGCATGGATCGCATATAGTTATGCGCAGCGGGATACCGGACCCCGGTCGAAAAAGGGGGATTATTACCCTGGTTACCCAGTCCGATGATGATCAACTGTCAAAACTGGAGAGCGACCTGCAGGGCGTCCATGGGGTTACGGTAAAGAGTGTCGTGCTGGGTGGGGCTCTTGGGTGAAAAACCTGACCGGATAACGGGCAGGCTGGGCGATGGCTGATAGCGGTTTTTTTGTGTTTATTTGTTAAAAAATAAAGGATAAAAAAATATTGTGTCGAATATTACCTAATGCATCTAAAGATTCCTATTTTTTTTATAAACAGTGTTTCCGAATTGGAAGCACTGTCTTTTTCTTTTATAGCCCGGCCACAACCTAAAAGCCGGCTCCTTCTACAAGGCACCGGCTTTTATTTAGTACTTTTGTAGTGCTTATGTTAAAATTAGTTAAACCAGGGTATTGTTAGCATATTTATAATAAAACGGACTTTATTGAGGAGGGTGTTATTTTTAAAGGCAAGGATTGTTGCTTGAGACAATTGGTTATAAAATGACACTGGGGCAGGTGCTTTCGCTTCCTACCCCAGTGTCATTTTTCTGTTGAGAGCTTATCCAATTGAAATTACCCCCTCAAACCGTTAATATTTAATTAACACAGGCTTTTTCTCTTGCTTCAGCATCACCGGGCAAATGTAATGGATTTTCTTCAGGCCCGTCATCGTGCTCAATTCTTTCAAGACCAATGCTTTCCAGAATTTCATTGATGAGTTCTCTCGTCACACAAATTCCTCCTTTCTATAATTTCCCGGTAAACTATACTACAAAACATGTTTTCCGGAATATTATGATTATATAGCATATGTATTAGAAGTCAACGCATTTAATGTTAAAAGGTAGTAAAACTTGACCAAACGGTTAAAATATATGCTTAATCAGATTTTTGTTTGTCATTATATTGTTTTTTCACTTGCCAGGCCGGGTCTGTTTGTTTATAATAATGGCATATATTAAAGTCAATGAAGGGGAAAAGTAAGCCGGGTCCGGCCGTACAGGGAGGGGGCGTCTTCGACTGTGAGCGCTTCCACGGAACGTCCAGTTGAAGTTCTCCCCGGAGATGCAGGCTGAAACCGGTTAATGGCGCGTAGGCCGGGCCGTATTTTTCCGACGTTACACGGAAAAGGGTATCGGAACATTGTTCCCGTACTTTAGTCGAGAGGGTGCCGTGCTGTAAACATGGCTCCAATCAGGGTGGTATCGCGGAAAGCAAAGCTTTTCGTCCTTGGGACGAAAAGCTTTTATTTTTGCTTATCACGTATGGGTAGCTGTTCTGCGTATCTTTTATTGAGAGGGCCTTTTGGCCAATCAGGGTGGTACCGCGAAGACGCACCGTTTTCGTCTCTGGGATGAGAACGGTGTTTTTTATTGACGGGGGGGATTATATGGAACCGGATGGCTTTAGCAATGAAAATAGTAGTTTTGTGCTTATTATATAAAAGTTGCAAAGGAGAATGTAACATGTGTATGAAATTTATTCAAAGAATACCTACTGCTGAAGAAATTATAGAACAGATGCCTTTACCAAAACATATTAAAGATATAAAAATAAATAGAGATAATGATATTAAAAGAGTTTTTGAAAATAAGGATAATAGATTTCTCCTTATCATAGGTCCATGTTCTGCTGATAATGAAGATTCTGTCTGTGAATATATTGGAAAAATTGCAAAAGTTCAAGAAAAGGTAAAAGATTCAATTATAATAATACCTAGAATCTATACAAATAAGCCACGAACTACTGGTGAAGGCTATAAAGGCATGGTGCACCAACCAGACCCATGTAAAGAACCAGATTTATTCACTGGTATAAAGGCTATCAGAAAGTTGCATATTAGAGCATTATGCGAATTTTACATGCCTGCAGCCGATGAAATGCTCTACCCGGAAAACTATACGTATCTCTCTGATATATTAGGATATATTGCAGTTGGGGCTCGTTCAGTAGAAAATCAGAAGCATAGACTAACTGCAAGTGGAATTGATACACCTGTCGGTATGAAAAATCCTACTGGCGGTGACTTTTCTGTAATGTTAAACTCAATTAAAGCTGCACAGAACGGTCATACTTTTATATACGATGGATGGGAAATTGAAACCACAGGCAACCCGCTTACTCATGCCATATTAAGAGGTGCCGTGGATTCTTATGGTAGAAATATTCCTAACTATCATTATGAAGATTTAATTAACATTGCTAAAGTGTATGAAAAACAACAGCTATTAAATCCGGCTATTATTGTGGACACAAACCATGCGAATTCTATGAAATGTTATTACGAACAGCCAAGAATAGCAAGAGAAGTATTAATGAGTAGAAAATATGATAGCTTACTTAAAAAAATGATAAAAGGTTTAATGATTGAAAGCTATCTTGTAGAAGGTAATCAAGGCATAGGTGAAAACATTCATGGGAAATCAATAACGGATGCATGTCTTGGATGGGAGAGCACTGAACAATTAATATACTATATTGCTGAAAATATTTAGATTTATACAGGTTCGACTGGAGTTGCTGATATGAAAAAAATTGGTTATCTGGGTCCGCCCGGTACTTTTACCCAGGAAGCGGCCTTAAAATATGCCGGTGCTGGCGCCGATATGGTATGTTATGATTCCGTGAGCAGTATTATGGCTGCCGTTGCTAGTGGAGAGGTGGATGAAGGGGTGGTACCTCTGGAAAACTCCACCGAGGGTTCTGTGGTCCAGAGCATGGATCTGCTGGCGCACCGCTTTGATTTGAAGATTAAAGGCGAAGTAGTTCTAAGTATATCCCAGCACCTCCTGGCTCGCCCCGGTGTTGTTTTAAAAGATTTAACCAGGATAATGTCTCACCCCCAGGCTCTGGCCCAATGTAGAATTTTTTTGGAGGAAAAATTACCCGGGGTTAGGTTGGTGGAAACGCCCAGTACCTCCGAAGCCGCCAGGCTGGTTGCCCGGTCCCGGGAGCCGTGGGGGGCAGTGTCTAACGTTAAGGCCGCACAGTGCCACGGCCTTAACGTATTGTGGGAAAGTATACAGGACTGCCGGGATAACGCCACTCGCTTTGCTGTACTGGGCAGCGAGGATTGTCCTTTATCCCCCGGCTGCAAAACATCGCTGATTGTTACAGGTGCCAACCGTCCGGGTTCACTTTACAGCATCCTGAGGGACTTTGCCCTTCGAGACATAAACCTTACCCGGATAGAATCCCGTCCGGCCAGGAAACATCTGGGGGAATATCTATTTTTTATTGATTTGGATGGGCATCGCAGTGAGCCCAAGGTTGCCGAAGCGATAACTGCTGTTGCCGCCAGGGCTGCGGAGGTAAAAATTATCGGTTCCTACCCGGCTGACACTGCGGCACACCGGGAAAAACCCTGCAAGGTGCTGCGGCATGAGGCTATTACTGAACTCCGGGCGGAAATAGATATGGTGGACACTCAGATAGTGGACCTTTTGGGCATCCGGACGCGGCTGGTGGCAAAGGTGGCGGAATGGAAGGATACCCCGGAAAAAGTGAGGGATCCGGCCCGGGAAGAAGATGTGATAAAAAAAGTAAGGCATCTGGCAGAGATAAAAAATACCAGCACTGAACTGGTGGAAGATGTATACCGTTTGCTCATGGATCACTTTGTGGCCATGCAAAAGAAGAGGTTTGATTAACAGCATAAAGGGCGGCATTAATTAATGCCGCCCTGACTCTTGTTTGGTATGGCTATTTTTCAGGCGCCTGAAGCTTCCAGCAGCCTTAGTCTGAGAACCTTACCCGAGAGGGTGCGGGGAATCTCGCCGAAAATGATGGTATTCGGCACACGGCCGTATTTTGATTTATTCTGACAGGCGTGCATAATGCCTTGCTTGCTGGGGATTGTATCTTCGGCTGGTTCCACAAAAGCTTTCAACTGGTTCTCGCCATTTCCGTCTTCCACAGAAATTACCACCACATCTTCCACTCCCGGCTGTGAGATTATGATGGATTCCATCTCGCGTACCTGAGCATGAATATCGGTGACTTCACACATACTATCCTCTCCTTCATACAATATATCTATAATATTGTATCCGCATGTCAAATTATGGAAGCTAAATATATCTGATACTCATTTTTATTACTATTATAATAATGAAAACTTTTTTGGCAGCATATATTTTGAGACTGAACTGCAGTTATAGGGTCTTGAACGGCAGAATATACAGAAAGTTTTGAACGGGAACCGTTTTTTACCGTTCGCACCTTTATTTCTACGGTTAGCCGGCAGTGTTCGGAATTGAGTCACATGCAGTCTGGCGCGGCAAAACAACCACACAGTCAGGTCTTTATTAATATAAGTGAGCCTTGGGTTCGGAAGGGGTTATTCCCCTACCGAACCCTTAGA
>LADO01000016.1 GCA_000961595.1 Peptococcaceae bacterium BRH_c4b | reverse complement strand
CAAGCCCTGGATAATGTGAGAACAGAACGGTTTTTCCGGACTTTAAAATATGACTGCGTTTACATCAATGAATTCAACAGCCCCCGGGAGTTGAGAATTGCTTTGAACCAATACATTCTAGTGTACAATACCTATCGTCCCCATTCTTCCATTGGAGGACAATGCCCGGCCCAAGTCTATGATGGTAAGCATCATCAAGAAGTTGCATGATATTGCAGCCAGAATTATTTTTACTTTTTATGGTATCAATGGCCTAAATTAGCTAACCCCCCTACCCGTGCATTTTACCCTTGACAATGAGGGCGAGTGTAGTAGGCTATTTAAGGCCAAGCAGGCCCCGTAGG
The DNA here is from genome assembly GCA_000961595.1 of Peptococcaceae bacterium BRH_c4b. Taxonomy (GTDB): domain Bacteria; phylum Bacillota; class Desulfotomaculia; order Desulfotomaculales; family Desulfocucumaceae; genus Desulfocucumis. The sequence goes on along the minus strand of LADO01000016.1, from coordinate 51,740 downwards.
GCCTGCTTCCTTGCCTGCTTGAATACGCGAGCAGAGGCTCGTTGTCAAGGGCGGGTAGGGGTCGTAAAAACACACAAACACGGAAAGGAGAATAACTTACAAAATCTTTTTCGTGTCTTGACAACGGGGGGCATTATAATTCTATCGTGATGAGCTCTTCAGGGACAACTATCTTCTGAATATTATCCAGTATAAATTCGTAAATATCGCTGTTGCTGTTCAAAATAAACACCCCGTAAATTTAATTGCGTCCAACGAATATTTCTGGACCCAAAATATCATGCACATTATTTTTTGTCAATATTGAACCAGGTTCTTTTCTATCTTATCACGGAGGTTTTTGGGCCAGGTATTGGCCTGGTGAAGTGAAAGTAGGTTGCAGTATTGACAAATTGGAATATTCTGAATATATTAAATATAAGCTATATTCCTGAGGTGATAAGGATGAGGTGATAAGGATGAGAAAATTAATATCAGTTAGTGGATGGCTTTCGCCTACAGGAGAGTTTTATGAGTGCTTATATACCGAGCACTGGGATAAGGCTAAGGAAATATGTCACAGGCAGAATATTAAAATTCTGGTCAAGGGTTTTTTTAACAAAGACCCAGAAATGACCCTTGAAAAAAATGGATGGGTGAAACTCAGCCAAGGCACTGTTCAATATTATTTGGAAGATGGGAAACGTATATCCAAAAAACAGCTTGATTTTATATTCGATTACCTCACGGAAAATGGAAGAAACATTGCACGGTATGAGCAAATCCTTTCTTGCATAAACTCTTCATCTCAATTCCTATAAATACACCAGTAATTAATAATTATCCTGCGCAATATCTGCCCACACAATAATTTTGTTTTATTATTTCACCTGTAAAAATATCAACAAGAAACGGATCAAACTGAATGCCACGGCATTTTTTTATTTCTTCTATACTTTCTGTAATTGTCATACCTTTTTTATATGGCCTGTTTGTTCTCATGGCGTCATATGCGTCAGCTAAAGTAATTATTCTGGCCCCCAGAGGAATTTTTTCACCCGCCAGGCCGTTAGGGTAACCATTTCCATCAAATCGTTCGTGGTGACCTAACACTGCCGGTAGAATATCTTGCATCGTCTGACCGAGGGGCCTGAGTATTTCGGCGCCCCATTCCGGATGCTGCTTTATGATTTGCCACTCATCATGAGTTAATGGTGTGGATTTATTAAGTATTTCCGGGTTAATTTCAATTTTGCCGACATCATGCAAGAAAGCAGCAAGTTTGAGTTTTTTAACATCCTGATCAGGAATGCCCAAACTTCTGGCAATTATGCCAACGTGAAAAGCAACCTGTTCGCTATGACTGTACGTGTATTTATCCTTGGCATTAATTACGGCAAGGAGGGTTTTTGTGGTTTCAATTACTGAGCGTTCAGCATCACATAGTTCATTTTGAAACTCTTTTAACGCAGAAAAATAAACCTCCACCTTGTTTTTGGCAGTTCGCTTGGCTTCATACAGGGCTTCGTCAGCCATTTTTATTAGTTCATAAGGATTGGATGTATTGTCCGGATAGCCTGCTATACCAATGCTAACTGTCAGCCTCCCCCCGGGCAACAGTTCTTTTTGAAGGAATTCAAAGCCTTGAACCGACTCTCTGATTCTCTCCGCTATTTCCCTGGAAATCTGTATGTCAGTATCAGGTAAGATGATGGCAAATTCATCACCACCATAACGCCCCACAATATCGCTATTCCTTACATTGCTTTTTAGTATGTTTGCAAAGGTATACAATACCTGGTCACCGTATAAATGCCCGTAATTATCATTACAATGCTTAAAATTATCTATGTCAATTAGTAATAAGGTCAGGTTGGCACCGTTTTTACCTGCTACAGCCAACTCCATTTCCAGTCGTTCTTTTATGTATTTATGGTTATATAGATTTGTCAGGCTGTCACGCACAACTGCACTACGGAGCCGTTCTTCCATAATTTTGCGATGAGTCATATCCCTGGCGATAGCTACTGCCCCTATAGTCTTAATACCATATAGAAGGGGAAAGATGTCTACAACTAAATTGGTTATCCACCCGTCTGAATCAGTAAAAACCTTTTCCTCACCGCAGATACTTTTACCAGATTTTAATATATCATCTATAGGTAGGGTAAGAGGTATTTCATTATCGCCAGATTTACCGGTAAAAACTTCTTTAAAGTTTTTACCGGTAAGTTCTTCAGTTCTCAATCCAAAAATATCTTCGGCTATCAGATTAATACTGTTAATCTGGCCCTTTGCAGTAATAGTAATAACGGCGTTATGGCTATGCAACACTGTAAGACGATAAATTAAGTTTTCATTAATAACTTTTATAATCACCAGAATAGTAGTTGCAGTTGCAGATATTACTAATATTAAACTTAAAATGGTTGTTTCATCTAAAATATGTCTAAAAGATAATTTGTAAACCGTCAGAAAAAGGGTAATTATGGATATGGAAGCTGATATAACAGTAGCCCTTGAAACATATATTACTTTTGCCATAATTGACATCTCCTTTGCTGTAATCCTAAGATGTCAATTATCTCTTGAAGAGTGAAGCTATATGATTCAATTCCTGTGCAGTTTTTGCCATGGTTTGGCTTGATGCTGATATTTCTTCCATAACTGCATTTTGCTCCTGGGATACACCGGCAATATTTTGCATTCCATCAGACATCTCAATAGTTGAGGTAGCAACATTCTGTATCTCTTTACTCAACTTATGAACAGAATCAATTATATTTTTAAAGGATTTACCGACCCCTATAATTACTCCGGTGCCTTCTTTTACAGACTCAGATCCCTTTTCAGCAATACTAACTGCTCCGTGAGATTCGTTCTGAATGGCTTGAATCAGATTAAAGATCTCTTTAGCGGCCAAATTGGATTGTTCTGCCAGTTTGCGTACTTCCTCTGCCACAACCGCAAAGCCACGGCCGGCATCCCCTGCTCTGGCGGCTTCAATGGCTGCGTTCAGAGCCAAAAGGTTAGTTTGATCTGATATTTGGGTAATCAACTCAACAATTTTTGTAATTTCCCCGGACTTATCGTTTAATCTCTTTATTACTTCCAGTATCGATTGGGTTGACTGTTTTATGTCTTCCATTTGTTGCGTTATACTCTCTATACCCTCCCAGCCTGTGGCGGCATGTGAGGAAACATTTTGAGCCTCGTCAGCTACGACTTGTGCATTATTTGAAACCTGGTTAACTGACTGCGCTATTTCGCAAACTGTGGATGCTGTTTCACTGGCACTGGCGGCGGTTTGTTCGGCGGAAGAACTTAACTGCTGGGAAGCTGACGAAACATCTACGGCTTTTTCAGCAACTCTGTTTACTATATCCTTCAGGCTGTTTATCATTTGGTTGTACGCATTGGCAAGTGAGCCTATTTCATCTCTGTTTTTAATTAATACGTGAGAGGCTGTTAAGTCCCCCGATGCAATACGGTTAGTCTGTTTCTCAAGGCTAAGCAGAGGCTTGCTTATTGAAGCTGTAAGAAAGGCAGAAGCAACAATACATAGAAGCAGAACTATAGCTAATGAGATAATGATCGCTTTCGTCGTATAGGAAATCATCCTGTCTGAAGCTTCCTGTCCCTCTATTAGCAGTTTCTCGTCATATTCTATTAATTTTTTGGCGGCATTAACGACATTGGTATTGACACCAGGATTTTGTTCTATATATTTAATTACATCAGCTATTGTTTTTGTGTTTCTGATTTCTATTGCTGTATCTGCATATTTGCAAAATATGTCATAGTTATTCTGTAAAACAACATATAACTCTTTTCCTTGATCTGTACGCAGCAATGATTTTATTTCAGTCATATATTTTTCAAAATTCTGCTTATCATTCCTGTAATTTTTTAGATACCTATCCTGTCCGGTAAGTATATAACCTCTTAAATCTAAAGCTCCTTTTTCAAATTCTATTAAGGCGTTTTTTGTATCGCTTATAACACCTACATTATATTGAATTAATTCATTGAATTTGTCATTATTATTCTTCATCTGATAAAGTGAAAACAAACCAAGATAGCAAACCATGAGCAATATAAGAGCCGTTACAATATAGAATTTACCTTTTATTCCCATGAATTTAATTCTGTTATTGTCCTGGTAAAATTTGCAATTTTTGCAACTGGCCATTTTTTCTATCATTGTACCCTTTTTTTCACCTTTGCAAAGAGTATCTGTTAATAGCCAGCACTTATCTCCTCTATTAATTTTAAAAGCAGGACATTCTTGTTTTCTGCCTTTCGGACATTCCATAGTATCCCAGCAATTTGCCATTTTAAGCACCCCTCCCTAGTGTAAGTAATCACATTCACATGTCTAGATAGTTTTATGATATGTTTTTTTACACAGTAGTAGTGTTCCGATAATCATTCTTACAATTCTAGGCATATTTTTATAATTTTTTATGTATAAAAAGAACGCAGTATCTGTTGTAATCCCTAAATTTATATCACCGGAACTATTTTTATTTCTTTTAATTATATTCATATAGTAATCCAGATAATTTGATCCGCAATGAATTAAAATATTTGCTAAAATACTATGCATTTCGTTCACATACATATTTTTTAGCTTGCCTGTGCATACATGTTGATACTCCCTGTATCCTGAATGCCACTTATGGTAGCATTCTTTATGGTTATCAAAAAAGTTCATAAAACACTCCCCTCGCTTTGCTAGTTTTTGTAAAAATGTTTAAATACAAATTTTGGGGTCATGAAATAAGTAATTTAAGTTAAGATATATATTACCGATACTGGCAATCTAAACCAGGGTTGTTATTTTTATCACTTTTATGGAAAGTACCTTGCCAGTGGTAGAGAGGTTGAATTTGTACTTGTTGTCACTATGTATACTTTACCAATTTTGCATCTGCATGTAAATATATATTCAAAATTTTTCTGAATGTAAATATATATTCAAGTTTTTCTAAAATTCAGCGGTAAAAGATTATGGGGCTTTTTGGTATTCAAGAAAAAGGCTGACAGTACCTTCAGAAAACATTGCCTTACCGGTGCTCAAGTGGGGGTTCTTACCAGTCTATCCAAGCAAGAAGGCAAGCCAGTAATTGGGGACATTCCTTCGTGAAGTCGTTGAAAGGCAAGGAATTTTATGCAACAAAAGAAGGTGTGTCCCCTTACCTTAATAGCCGCTAAGTAGCAGGAGTACACTTTTGAATTTATAAGCATAGTAAAAGGGCATCTCACCGTACGGTGAGATGCCCTTTTAGGTTTAATCTAACTTACCAGGCGTATGATCAGCGGGTAGTTGTAATATTCTCCCCTGCTGGCGGCCAGGCTGGCGATTATGATGAACACTATGTGCATGACAACTAAAATAGGCAGCAGTATGAAACCTATCAAGATAAAACACAGCAGTCCGGATATTATGGCATATATGGTAAAGCTAATGTTAAAATTTAGCGCTTCCTTGCCGTGCTGATTAATAAAGGGAGATTCGTCCCTTTTAATTAACCACAATACCAGGGGAATGATGATGTGTCCCATTGGTATCAAATACCCGGCAAGACCACCCAGATGGCAGAATACGGCCATGTTTTGGGACTGGCTGTCAGATGTCAAGAAAATCAACTCCTTTACTCTTTATATTTCTACCATTGTGCCTTTTATCCTTTTATGCAGGGAAGCAAAAGTTGGTTAACAATTTTCTAAAAAACAAAAATGCAATATAATCTATATAAGGAGTGATTTGCGATGGCTGATATGATTAGGATTGCCCTGGGGCAAATGGAAGTTGTTCCGGGGAGGCCTGATTTGAATACGGAAGCTATGTTGGCTATGATTGACAAAGCCCGGCAACAGGATGCTGACCTGATAATTTTTCCGGAAATGTCCATCCCCGGCTATCTGCTGGGGGATACCTGGGAACAGCAAGGATTTTTACGGGATTGTGAATATTACGGCCGTAAAGTTGTTGACGCTTCTAAGGACGTAGGCGTACTGTTCGGCAATGTCGCCGTGGACTGGGATAAAAAGGGCAACGACGGCAGGGTGCGCAAATACAACGCTTTCTTTGTGGCCCGGAACGGACGGCTGCACGGCGGGGAAAATTTCTCCTATCCCTTCCGCATCAAGACCCTGCACCCCAACTACCGGGAATTTGACGACACCCGGCATTTTTACAGCCTGCGCAAACTTGCCTCGGAGGAGGGTAAAGGACCCGGAGAACTGCTGCAGCCGGTGCGTTTGGAGATTGCCGGTAAAATATTGTCCCTGGGCTGTATACTGTGTGAAGACGGCTGGAGTGATGATTATTTCGTTAAGCCCATAGAAATAATTTACGCCAACGGACCGGTGGACCTGTTTGTGAATATTTCCAGCTCGCCCTTTACCCTGGGCAAAAACAACAAGCGCAACCGGGTTTTCGGCGGTCAGGCCGGGAAATACGGTGTCCCACTGATATACGTCAACAATGTTGGTATCCAGAACAACGGCAAGACCGTTTATACCTTTGACGGATGCAGTACTGTATATGGCCGCACGGGGGACGTGATCCATTACTGCCGGCCATTCACTCCGGTCACGGAAACAGTGGAACTGGGCCTGTCCCCGGGTCGGGGGAGTACAACCGCCGTGGTGTTGCCGGATGACAGGGATATAGACAGTGTTTATCAGGCCGTGGCCTATGGCACGGAAAAATTCCTGCAGTCCGTCGGTATAAATAAAGTGGTGATAGGCCTCTCCGGCGGTATCGATTCGGCCCTCGCCGCAGCAATATACGCAAAAATATTGGGACCGGAGAATGTGCTGCTGGTGAATATGCCCAGTAAATTTAATTCTCTAACCACCAGGAACCTTGCCCTGGAAATGGCTGGCAACCTGGGCTGTTTATATGCCGTCCTGCCCATTCAGGAAACCGTGGATTATACGGTAAGCCAGATCAGCGGGACCCCGGTGCTGAATCCCGCCACCGGAACCAGTTTCACCTTGAAGGTAACTTCTTCGGTACTGGAGAATATCCAGGCCCGTGACCGCTCTTCCAGGATCCTGGCAGGTATTGCTGCAGCCTTCGGGGGTGGTTTTACCTGTAACGCCAACAAAAGCGAAATGACCGTCGGATATACCACGCTATACGGTGACCTGGCAGGATTTTTCGCCTGCCTGGCGGATTTGTGGAAACACCAGGTATACTCCCTGGCGGAATATATAAATGAAAAGGTGTACCGGAGGGAGGTCATCCCCAGGGGTATAATTGAAATCGTTCCCAGCGCGGAGCTTTCCTCCGACCAGGCGGTGGATGAGGGGAAGGGTGATCCCATAATTTACCCCTACCATGACTACCTGTTCCGGGCATTTATGGAGCACTGGAATAGGGCCACCCCCGGTGATATACTGGCATGGTATAATGAAGGAGTGCTGGAAGAAAAAATAGGCTGCGAGCCTGGACTGGTTGGCAGGCTTTTCACCTGCCCGGTCGAGTTTATAGACGACCTGGAGCGGTGGTGGAGGCAGTACACCGGCATTGCCGTGGCTAAAAGGATACAGGCTCCGCCGGTACTGGCGGTGAGCAGGAGGGCTTATGGCTTTGACCACAGGGAAGCGCAAAATGGAGTGTACTTTACTACGGAATACCTGGAGTTAAAAAATAAACTGCTGTCAGGTGGTAATTACCATCCTTAATTGATGCGGGTCAAGCATATACCAGGAGGTATTTTTATGGGTGTTTTTGTCTGCGGTGGTGCTAATTTACAATGTAGTTTTGGTGTAGCACCATCATCACTGATGGTACTACCAACAAATAAAACTTTGACCACGATGCCTTATGCCAACATTATGGATAACGTTCCATTTTTGAATATAATGCCCTTTGGTATGTGTAATTCCATTGCCAATCCGGCGGTGGCTTCTGCCACAGCCGCAGCCTTGGGAGTTTTAACGCCTATGCCCTGCACTCCGGTTATACCGGCTCCATGGGTGCCCGGTTGTCCAACTGTCCTGGTGGCGAATATGCCGGCGTTAAATAATTCCTCAAAGTTAATGTGCGCCTATGGAGGAGTAATTCAGATTATTAGCCCGGGGCAAACCAAGACCATGATACCTTAAGTGCATTAAAATTGGATTTATATGTTCCTGCCCAAGGCATAGCCTGTGAATTTTATATACTCGGTAATGGTATACATGATGCTTTTATTGTTGGCCCACCAGCGGTTCGGGTTAAATTTGGGTTCCTGAGCGGCACAGTAGACCAGGGTGGTTCCGGAATTTTTGAAAACCTTCCGGAAAATAAATTTTACCCGCTGCATGTGGTAGTTCGAGGAAACTACCATGACTGATTTGAAGCCGTGTTCGTCTATGATTTCTTTACAAAAGGTTGCGTTATCGTAAGTGCTTTCGGCACGGTTTTCAAGTATGATTTTATCAGCGGGTACGCCCAATGACACGGCGTGGTCCTTCATCACTCCAGCCTGGGTTATATTGCGATATAGCTGCCCACCGGAAACTATCATGTAAGGGGCGTAGCCTGCCCGGTACAGGGAGACGGCCCGTTCCACGCGCTCTCCGCTGTCGCCGCCCAGTACCACAATGACGTCGGCTTTGCGGGGCGGTTCGTCCAGTACCAGCAGCCTGCCGGCAAAAGATGTAAACACTGCTCCAAGTGCAATTAGCACTATTCCCGCCGCCAATAGTATGAACATCCTTTTTTTCTCTCTCATGCAACCATCCTTATCTTAAAGCCCGTAAAGAAAGCTTTGGCTATATTATAAAAAAGGATTCAATTAGTTTAGCATAAAATCCTTTTTACTGGTCAATCAGTTCTCCGGGGATGTCATTAGTCTGGAAATATAGGCCCTGGGGGGAGGGCCGGGTAGGGGTCTATTCCGAGGTTCCGGTTTTAATCAGGCGGGCTTTGACGTATATTTTCACTTTTTGATTAATTATGACGAGATGTGTTTTCAGGCGGTATTTGCTGCTGCCGGCCTCTATAATACGGTCGTCCACAATGCGGGGTATCAATAGATTGTCCAGGCTGTTGATATCCTGTCCCACCAGCGGGCTTAGCCATTCCTTGATCCTTTTACTGGCTTCCAGTTGCAGGCTTAACTGATCATATTCGGTAAGTCCTTCCATGGAATCGGCGGATAGATATGCTTCTATGGAAGAAATAACTTGCTCCATATTCTGCCTGGAGGACTCTTTTAACTTTTGCAGCTGATATTCTCTTTCCGCCAGTTGATCCTGAAGGTTTTTGTTAGTTAGGGTAAGATAGTCCACCTGATTGCCTATAAGCATGCCGATGGCGCCGGCGCCCAACAGTGCTCCAAGGATGAATAAGGACAGGTATCTAAAAAATTTAAAAATCAATCGTTACTACCCCCGCAGAGGGCCAGGATCAGGTAGTAGCCGGCCTGTGTTCCGGCAAGGGCGCTGATGATGTATAAAATTTGCTTTACCACCGCCCTTACCTCTCCGTTAAAAAGCCCGCTTTCAAATATTTCAAAGGTGGAGAATGTGCCTCCTATGGCTGCAGCGATAGCCCATATTTTCATGTCCCTGGCCAGCTTCAACATTACTGCCATGGGTGGTTCCCGTACCAGCACCGCAGCAATGCTGCCTATCATGACTGCGCCCAGCATTATACCCAGGGCGGTAAAAAAAACGAGAACTATTTTGTTTTCAAAATTATCCATGTTATCACCCCGCACATGTCATTCCGCAAAGGACAACCTTATAATGAATATTTTGCCAGGTGAAAAAATAGAACCGGACAAGGAGCCTGTTTCGCTCATGCTCTCCGGTCATCTCAGGCTGCTGCCCGGTAGTTTTCATAACCTTTTGCATATATTCCGCTGCCGGGTGGAAAAATACTGCAAAATTTCTACTGGAGATGAATGTCAATACTGTTATACTATAGTTATATTCAATAAGATGACATGTAGAGTAAACGCAATTGAAAGGATGGGAATGATGACTGAAAAAGCAACGGCCGGAGATATAATGACCAGGGAGGTTGTTACCGTAACTCCCGGGGATGATGTGGAAAAGGTGGCCCGCCTGCTGCTGGAGCGTAGAATAAGCGGTTTGCCGGTGGTGGACGGGGAAGGAAAGGTTGTGGGTATTATCAGCGAGGGGGACATGGTAATTCAGCAGGAGGAAATAAAAGCTCCGGTGTATACCAATATACTGGGGGGGATTATTTACCTGGAAAGGCCCCAGCGCTTCATGGAAGATTTAAAGCGCCATATAGCGCAAAAGGTGGGCGACCTTATGTCCGGCAGGGTGCACACGGTGGTGCCGGAAACTCCAGTGGAAAAGGTGGCTACCATGATGGTGGAAAAGGGTATTAACAGGGTTCCGGTGGTGGACGGAGATCAAAAACTTCTGGGTATTATCACCAGGCAGGATGTCATTAAGGCTGCTTATAGAGGGTAAAGCGCTGCGAAGGAAGGCTCATTCGCTTTCACCCCAGCCTTCTTTGCCGATAAGGGGTACGAATTGCACCAGTCCAATGTTTTCCCGGGTGTAGCCCCCGTCTTTTTGGCGTGTTATACGCTGCAATTTCTGGCGGCCCAGTTCTCCCACCGGGATGACCAGTGAGCCGCCGGTTTTGAGCTGCTTCAATAAAGTGTCAGGCGCCGAGGGGGCTCCGGCCGATACCAGTATGCCGTCAAAAGGTTCTTCCCCGGCCCAGCCGCTGGTCCCGTCTCCCACACGAACACTGATGTTGTCGTATTTTAAATCCTTGAAGCGCGACTTGGCTTCCCCGGCAAGGATCTCATGCCGCTCAATGGTATAAACCATAGTCACAATCCGGGAAAGGACTGCTGCTGCGTAGCCGGAACCGGTACCTATTTCCAGTATTCTGTCCCTGGAGGCAGGTTCCAGCGATGCTACCATAAAAGCGACTATATAGGGCTGGCTGATGGTTTGCCCCTCGCCTATGGGCAGGGGCCGGTCCTCATAGGCGTAAAGCTGCAGTTTTTCCGGCACAAAATGGTGGCGGGGAACGGTCAGCATGCTGTCCAATACGGATTGATTTTTAACGCCCCGGGCAGCGATCTGCAGCTCCACCATTTTTTTGCGCTCTTCGGACCACTCGTCAGGTAGTGGTGACATACTTCCACTCCTCGTTATTTTTTTCCGTTCGTATGATTTATCTATTACCTGTAAATGCACTTACTTTAATAATATACCACATCATTAACTGTTATCCGTCCGGTGAGGGTAATCTACTACTCCATTTTCAGGAACAGTTCTACTATCGTATTGTCAAAATGTGTTCCTGCCAGGGAGCTTATATAATCCCTGGCTTTTTCCCGGGACCAGGCCTTACGGTAGGGGCGGTCCGAGCACAGGGCGTCCCAGACGTCTACCAGGGAAAAAATCCGTGCCGGCAATGGGATCTGCTCACCTGTCAGTCCCCGGGGATATCCCGTGCCGTCCCATTTTTCATGGTGGCAGTATGGAATATCCATCGCTGGAAGCAGGTAGGCGATAGGGGAAAGCATTTCGTAGGCGTATACCGGGTGCCGGCGCATAATACGCCATTCTTCGTCGGTAAGGGGTCCAGGTTTCAGCAGTATGTGGTCCGGAACCCCCATCTTGCCTATGTCATGCAGCAGCGCTCCCCTGCGTATGTGTACCAGATCCGCTTCGCTCATGCCCATGGCCTGAGCCAGGGCTACAGTCCTATCGGTCACGCGCCGGGAGTGACCCTCGGTTTCCTTGTCTCTTAGGTCAAGGGCGCGGGACCAGCCTTCGATGGTGGCGTCGTAGGCCAGGGTGAGTTTGATGTTGGAGCGCTGAAGATCGCTAAAAAGGGCGGCATTGTCTATGGCAATGGCCGCCTGGCCGGCCAGGGTGTTTAAAAATTCCAGCCATTCCCGGTTCGGGTTCAGTGGCGCACGGTGAAATATTTCCAGGACACCCTTCACCAGTCCCTTGGCCACCAGGGGCACACCATAGTAGGCTATGAAATTCTCCTTTTCCAGCAGAGTGTAACGGGTAAAGGTTTCCCTCGCCTCGGACAGATTGGATATATGGATGGTCTGGCGCTCCAGGGCGGCAAAACCCGGGTTACCCTCACCCATGCGCCGGACCGTGTGTTTTATGCCGCTGGTATGAAATCCTCTCCCGGCGGCGAATTCCAGAAGTTGCGTGTATGGATTGAGCAACAAGATGGCGGCGGCATCGATGCCCAACTGGGAGGTAACCTGATCCAGTATGACGTTAAAGGTTACACGCAGGTCCAGGCTGCCGGTAATGGCAAGATCTATGTTGCGTAGCGCGCCCAGGCGTTCGTAACGCTGCTGCGCTTCGCTGTATAAACGGGCGTTTTCCAGCGCTGCTGCGGCCTGGTGGACATATGCTTGAAAAAATTCGATCCGTGCGGGGTTGAAAAACCCCGGTTTGTCGTTGTAGAGGTTCAGTACCCCGAATACCTTGTCCCGGCTGACAAGCGGCAATGCAGCCAGGGATAGATATCCTTTGGCAAGCATTTCCCGAACCCACGGTTCACCTGCGGGCTCTCCGGCCAGATCGTTTATTATAACCGGTGACTCGCTACGGATGGCCCGCCCGGTTGGCCCCTGCCCCGGGGAGGTATCGTCCCAGCGGATATTTATTCCCGCGGCGGGAAATTCGGTATCCGGGGGGTGTTGCTCCAGCAAGCGGACGCTTCCGTCAGATTCTGCAGTTGCCAGGCGGGCAAGCTTGACTTCGTATTTTTCAACACAGGTGCGGCAAACATCCTCCGCCAGTCTTTCTAAATTCAGGTTTTGGCCCAGTTTCCGGGTGCTGTTCTCTACCAGGGAACGGTATTTGGCATTGGTCTCATTCAGTTGGGACTCGCGCAGCGCCAGTATTCCGGCCATTTCGTCAAAGGAGCGGGATAACTGACCCAGTTCGCCTTTGTCATAGCGGAGATCTGTACGTGCTTGCAGTTCTCCCCGGGCCAGCCGCCGGGTTGACTCTAACAGATCTTGTATCCGGCGCAGGAAAAAAATTTTCCCGCCCACCCAGGCCAGTAACAGTACCGTGACGGCCTCCATACCCATGGCGGCCAGATTCCGGGCCAGCATCCGGTTGGCGTCCGCAAGAACGACTTTTTCGGGGAATCCGGAATATATATATAAATTTGCTTCCTTGTCCGGCCCGTTCAGTGGTTTATAGGCGTAGAGCTTCGGTACTCCGTCCACGCCGGTGCTTTTTACCGTGCCCTCACTTTTTACTCCTAATACTGTTCTGATGATGGCTGCCTCGGGCATGGTTTTCCCCACCCATTTTTCAGGGTCGGGGTGGCGGGAAAGAATGGTGCCGTTTCTGTCGATGATTGTAACTGATGCGCCATCGGGCAACTCCGCCTTTGAAGCCAGTTGATTCAGCCAGGTCAGGTTTACCGAGACAAAGAGCACTGATTTTACATGTCCTTCTTCATCAAAAACAGGGTAGGCCAGTTGGAGTGACGGTTTTCCGGTAACGCGGTTGATGGAGTAGTCGCCGATGGCGAAATCTTTTGTTTTCAGAGCAGTTTGAAAATATTGACGGTCCCCTAGTTTTACCGGCTTGTTGGCTTGGGGGAAACTGCATGACAGACTCCCGTCGGTATTAATCAACCCGAAGCCGGCATAAAGCGGGTAATGTTCTATAACTCTGGAGAACAGCGAATTGCAGGCAGCGCTATTGCCGCTGCGCACTTCGGGGATCTGGACCATTACAGCCAGCAGTTGGCGTGTCCTGGAAATAACTTCCTCCTGGTCTTGGGAGGCCAGCCGCACCAGGCGTAAAGCCTCCTGCTGTGCCTCAGCGGCAGCCTGATGGCGATGTTCCGTCGCCGTATATAGGGTTAATCCCAGCGCCGGCAAGATAGCTATCAGCACTAGGAGCATAAGCCGGGCGCGGATGCTCGAAAAGTTAAACCCTTTCATGGTAAGACCTCCAAATACCGGATTGGAATAATGAGCAGACTATAATAGACCGGCACGCTAGAATAATACGGGCATTCTTGCATTTGTTTGAAAATATTCTCGAATACTGCCAGGATTCCTTGTGAATTATTTAATTTATTTTTTGTTCCCGGATTAAGCCCTTGGGAAAAGATGAATGCTCAGATTGGGCCGGACTTGTCAACGTCAAATATTGAGCCCGGGTATGTTTTTATGATAAAATAACTTGTTAGGGTAGTAGGACCTTGGACATTATGGTTATCTACGCCGGTATAATCGAGCCTCGGGTTCGGAAGGGGTTATTCCCCGACCTTCGAGGACGGGGTCTTACATCTGTTAGCGAGATAATAAGAAATATGGAAAGGGGAATAGAAAATGGCTGGGGATTGGAAACTTTCTATTACTTACTGCACCTCTTGAGGTTACAGGGCTAGAGCGGCCGGTCTGGCCGATATTGTTAAAAGGGAATTTGGCATCGACGATATTTCTATGGCACCTTCCAGCGGCGGCGTGTTTGAAGTAGTATTGAACGACCAACTGATTTTCTCCAAACACAAGGAGGGTCGTTTCCCCAATGCGGGAGAGGTGGAGAATAAAATATCGTCCCTGCTGGGTCGGTAGTTTAACAACTTCCATATTGCACTTTCGCGTAAGAGAGAAAGAATCACCATGCAACAAGCGGCCTCCGTTTGCGACGGAGAACAAAAAACCACGCAGCCATTATAGGCATAGCGTGGTTTTACAATAGTTGGGGACATTCCTCTGACCTCAAAGCCCGGCTCCAAAGAGAGGTGTGTCCCCTTTCCTTTGAAGAGGTGTGTCCCCTTTCCTTTAAAGCTACATTTCACCTTGTCAATTTAAACGCCTGCGGGCATTTATGTGGTTTTTTTTCAGATTATTCAGCTGAATTCGATACGGTAACCACCATATTTACCTCGCTCTGGTTTTTGGCCTGCTCAAAAAGGATTTTTATGCCGTTCCACACTTCTTCGTCTGCTCCCTGCAACCTTGTGGAAACAGGCCCCACATTGCTATCAAGGTTAAATTTGGTCAGTGTCTCAAGGGAATTGTTTATTATCTGGCTGGCATTAGTGGTCTTCTGAGGGTAAAGGGACACTTCGGCAGTTATCAACACTATTCACCTCCTGTTTTATCAATTGGATTTATTATGTCGTAATTCGCAGTTTTTATAATGGGGAATTTTACAACATTCTTCCCTAAAAAAGGTCATAAATACCAGTATGCCGGATTTTGAAAGTGTAAAGAAAGGTAAAAAGTTGTCATATTTATTGTAAGCCGGCTAAAGAATCAAAATGCTCCGGAGTTGTTCGGGTCATAGTATCGTTTAATTGGCTTCATCTGTCGGAGAGGAGTTGTTGCTGATGTACAGGATTTTCTGTCCTTATTGCGAAAAAATAAGCTACTCCGCATCCAGGCCGGAGTGGTTGCTTAACCTAAGTTGCCCTTATTGTGACATGACATATATTCCCAATCAGGCAGATTAAAAACTGGAAATTTTAAGGGCCGGGGTTTTTCCCGGCCCGAATTTTTATGTAGACTGATGAATGAAACTGTAAGTTATTAAGAACCGAGTATCACAAAAACCCTCCATGGCAATGGAGGGTTTTTGGCAAATCTGGCGGGTCATGCCTGACAAATCACATTATTTTCCGGCACCGTAATATCCGCCGTAATAAGGCATAGAGAAAACTAACAGGATCAGAATTAAGAAGAGAATGAAGCTGCCGTCAAAATAGGGGTATCCGCCCATAATAAACCTCCTTACACTTTTAATAAAAGGTTTACTATTGGCGGTCATCATAAAACCGCATTACTTTTGGTCAGCACCGTAATATCCGCCGCCGCCGAAAGGCATGGAGAAAACTAGCAGGATCAGAACTAAAAAGAGAATGAAACTGCTGCTGCCGCCGCCTCCGAATCCGTAGCCCATTAATAACCCTCCTTTAAATAAGTTGTTATCCTACATTGCCAATATATTCGTTAGTAAATAAAAGTGTTAACGTTTTGCCTCACAAATTATGGCAAAAAACTGGAAAGCCCAAGCTGCAGGGCATGGGCTTCCTGGTGAGTAAAGTCTGATGCTTGCTTATGCCACATTATTATTTGTCGGCGCCGCAGTATCCACCGTAGTACGGCATGGAGAAAACCAGCAGAATCAGGATCAGGAAAAGGATGAAACTGCCGTCAAAACCCCCGTATCCGCCACCGCATCCCCCACCGTATTCTCCACCATATCCGTATGCCATTACGCAACCCCCCCTAAGCGTGTTTTCTTTTCTGCCAATATATTCATCGAATAATAATTGTGTTAATGAAAATTAACCCATGGTCCAAAAGAAAAATTCAGGGGAGGTATTTGAAAAAGGGTATTTTAAAATGGCCCGGTGGGGCATTCCTTGTCCTGGTATTTAGGAACAATCGTATAGTGCGGCCGGGTTTCCCTCGAGGTTTAATTTCCTATGGGCAGGTAAGGACATATCTTCGCTGTGGTGTGACACAATCAGTATAGAATCCGCCGGTCTTATCTCCCTGGTAATTAACTGCATCATACGTTTTTTTTGTTCGGGATCAGATGAGGAAAAGGGTTCGTCAAGCAGTATAACGTCACTCAGCACAGCCAGCGTTCTGGCCAGTGAAACTGCTTTTTGCATGCCTCCGCTAAGTTGTTGAGGATAATAGTCGTGGGGTATTTCTAAATGATTGAGCATATGACGGGCTTTTGAAGCTGCTGCCTTGTATGGCATTTGGCGCCGAAGCACTATAATAATGTTCTCCTCGGCAGTAAACCATGGAATTAGCCGGGGCTCCTGAAACATAAGGCATGGTTTCCTTCCATTCTGGTTAACTTCACCGCTATCGGGAGTCTCAAGTCCCGCCATGATGCGCAGGAGGGTGGTCTTGCCCGAACCTGATAAGCCGGATAGATATACTGCCTCACCGGGATTAAGAGACAAGTATATATTGTCGAGTATTTTGCTGGAATGCCCGTCCTGCCAATAGCTTTTTGTTATCTCATCGATTTTGAAAACGTTGTTGTCAAGGAAATTTTGTTCAATGACTGAAAGCTGTACCGGAAGCCAACGCAATCCCAAACGGTAGAATTTCATGAAAAAGCCGCTTTTAATTAAAAAGCGCCAGGCCATATCGCTAGTTAGCCCGAGTATAACCAGCAAAAGCGTCCAGGCCATTAACATGTCTGTTTGCAGGTATGTTCTGCTGGTTTCCATGGCCAGGCCGACTCCCTTTATTGATGCAAAAAGCTCGGCCATCACAACAGATTTCCACATAATGGCAATGGCCACCGAAATACCGGCGGAGATGTGGATACCCACCGATGCCAATTCAATGCCGTACCACTTCAATACAGGTGGAAGCCTGAAGTTCTTGGATATCTCCTGCAAATGGGGGCTAATACCGGAAAGACCTGATATGGTATTGAGGTAGATAATAGGAAAGGTTGAGGTGAAAACTACAAAAGAAACACTGGCGTCCGTGAAGCCGAACCAGACGATGGCCAGCAGGGTCCACGAAACCAGTGGTATATTTTGCAGCAGAGTTACTACCGGGCGTATGTAAGGGGTCAGGGGAGACAGTATTATTGCTGCAAAAACTCCCGAAAATACTGCGGTGAACAGCCCGGCCAGCGCCCTTCGGGCCGTGCCGGCGGTTGTTTTCCAGGAATCTTCTGATATTAAAATAGTTGCAAAACTATAAATGACTTTTTCAGGAGGAGGCAATACCAGGCTGTTTGTGGATAGTGAAGCCATCTTCCAGGCCAGGGTAAATAACAGAAATGATATTATAGTTTTCGATAGCTTAAAAGGCATAGTATTTTCCTTCATTATCTCGTTAACAGCCTGTAAGACCCCGTCCTCGAAGGTCGGGGATCAACAGGCTGTGTAGCTCAAAGTTGGGGACATTCCTCCGACCCCAAAGTCAGGCTTCAAATGGAGGCGTGTCCCCATACCTTTATGTTCGCTCTAAGGGTTTGGAAGGGGAATAACCCCTTCCAAACCCAAGGCTCACTTATAATTAAGGTAAAAATCACTTTCTTGGCCGGGAACTTTCCCACCTACTGCATTCGGATCTATTAGAAGTATTTGCTCCAGGTATCTGTTTACAGAGTCCTTGGCCTCCTGGGCGCTTTGGAGTTTCAGGTTGCTGCGGCCAAGTGATTTTTTGATAACTGCCGCAGGCAGGTTAAGCAACTTTTCCTCATCTGAACCTATTTTTCCAGGATTATTAACGTAAGCCAGCAGGCTTTCATTATACTCATCGTAGAACCCTCGCCAGGCAGAAGGATTTTCTGTAATCAGCCTCTTGCTTACAGCCAGTCCTGCCTGGGGTAGGCCGCGGGCTTCAGTAAAAGCATGCATCCATTCCTGCTCCAGATTCATTATTATGCTCGTGTCCTTGTTTTTAGACAAAACGGAAGTAAGCAGCGGCTCAGGCAAAACGGCAAGATTAATTTTCTTGGCAATCAGCATCTGTGCTATCTCGGGGGAGGTTCCGTATATAATTTTGACGTCGTTAGCTAATCCCTTATTAGCCAGAAGTCCCCTGAAAACAAGATCCGGGCTGTACCCCATGGCTCCAACTGCTACAGTTTTACCCTGTAAATCTTTCCAGTCATTAATCTGCGGGTCGCCGGAAACCAGATAAAGTATGCCCCAGGTGCTTACAGCCCCCAGTTGTATATTTACCCCTTTGTTGTAAAGCACGGCCATTGAATTAACCGGTATTATAGAAACATCTACACTATCGTCAATAATCCGGGACATAGCTTCCTCTGTCTTTTTGTACCAGATTACTTGCACATTCTGCTTGCCTATCATGGAAACCAGTGGAATACTGGGGGGGGCCAGAGGAGCCTGAACTATGAGTGTTTCGGTATCAGTTTTAGTAGCAGATTTATTGTGGTTTTCCTGTTGGGATTTTGCACAACCCGTAACAACCAGAACAAGGGCTGATAGTATTATGAGAAGAGCTGTTAAATATTTTTTCATACTGATTACCTCTCAAATTAAAAATAAGTCCAGGATTACTTTTGGGCAAATCGTCACTCTTATGTAAATAAAAATATCTATCCAAGCTTCGTCCTTTATTTTTATTCTCCTTTTATAAATGTTATAAAATTGAAGAATATTAAAATGAGAAAAATAGACAATTCTAGATTAATTCATTTCCGTTGACAAGGAATAATCAGGATCATAAAATATAGGTGACCGACCAGTCTGTCTGGAAGGGGGGAATAATGTTGAAAAGAGACGTTAAAAAGGATTCAATCGCGGACGCAGCTATGTCCTGCTTTCTGGCCTCGGGGTACAGCGGCACCTCGGTGGATAATATCGTGAAAGCCTCCGGAGTAAGCAAGGGAGGCATATACTGGCATTTTAAGAGCAAGGAAGAAATATTCCTGTACATGATCGAAAAATGGCTCCACGAGCATAAAAGGGAAATTCAATCCCGCCTGAGCCCGGATGATTCGGCAACCGCAAAGCTTAACAAGTTTGTTGATTTCGCCGTTGAAAAGGCCCAGTCACCGGTGTATGCGCTGGTACATGAATTTTTGATGGGGTCAAGGGATAAGAGTATATTTAATCAAATAATCAACCTGGTAGATAACTATTCGGAAGAGAATATTATCACTGTTATAATTAACCAGGGGATTGAAAATGGGGAGTTTAAACCCCTGGACGCCAGGGCCGCTTCTGAGATTTTCAGAGCCGTTTTTGACGGAATAATTATAAGGTGGAATCATTCGCAGAATAAAGATATTTCTGCGTTGCGACGCATTGCTAAAACCGCCATACATATTTACCTAGAAGGCTTATCAAACAGGTAAACATTTTTTTTGATCTGCAAAGACCGACTAGTCGGTATCAAAGATCAAAAAAATGAGAGTTACTTTTTTTGCCCTGGCGGTGTCAAATAAAAAAAGGAGGAACTGTAAATTGAAGTATATGCGTTTTGTTTTTTTGTTGGTTCTGGTAATAGCATTGTCCGGATGCGCTAAAAAGTCGCCGGCTGCTGAGGAATATGTGCCCCCGGTGGAAACCGCCACGGCTACTGTTTCGGACTTGTCCCACATATTTGATACCACCGGCGAAGTAATAGCCAGCGAAGAGGCCGCCATCGCACCGAAGATTTCCGGGCGGGTAAGCTCAGTTAATGTGGCTGTTGGTGACAGGGTAAGCAAGGGCCAGGTGCTTTTGTTGCTGGAATCGTCTGAATCCCGCAGCTCTGTGGCACAGTCAGAGGCCGCAGTGGGTATAGCCAGGGTAAATGTGCTAAAAGCCCGCCAGGCACTGGCCGATGCAGAGCAGAATTACGATAGGATAAGCACGCTGTATCAGGCCCAGGCTGTTTCCAAAGCACAGTTTGAGGAATCTCAAAGCGCTCTCAATAACTCCCGCTACGGCCTGCAGCTGGCCGAAGAACAGCAGAGGCAGTCGGAGGCAGCCCTGGCCAGCGCCAGGGATAATCTCGGCAACTATGCGGTGACTTCTCCCATATCGGGGCACGTTGCCGTAGTAAATGTACATAGCGGTGAGATGGCCAGCCCCCAAATGACAGCTGTAACAGTGGTCAAAATGGACTCGGTGAAGGTAAAGGCAAACGTGTCTGAAAATGTAATAAGCTCCATCCAAAAGGGATTGCAGGTTCCAGTAAGTATAGGCGTTTTGGGGAAGACGGTTTCAGGAACCGTGGTTTCGGTGGGGCCTCAAAGCGACTCCTCCACCAGGGCCTTTCCGGTTGAAATCACTCTGGACAACAAACAGGGAGACATAAGGCCGGGCATGGTGGCAAACCTTAAACTTTCCGTAGGCATATCAAAAGGAGCCGTATCGGTGCCGGCCGACGCGGTAATAGAACGTGACGGCGTTTATTATGTTTTTACGCTGGAAAATGGCAAAGCCAGAGAAAAGCAGGTTAAAACAGGTATTACAACTGACAAGCTGGTTGAAATAAAAGAAGGTGTCGCTAAAGGGCAAACAGTTATAGTTAAAGGAAACAGACTTGTTACTGACGGCCAGAAGGTGAAAGTGGTGAACGCGGCAGGGGGGGGACAGTCCAAATGAAACTATCCGACTTCTCCATTAACCGCCCCTTAGCCGTGGCCATGTTTATCATAGCTCTGGTTCTGGTGGGGCTGGTTTCCCTTCCCCGCTTGAATGTGGACCTGTACCCGGACATGGAAATACCGGTGGCCGTTATAACCACCTCTTATGAAGGGGCAGCCCCCGCCGAAGTGGAAAAAACCATCACCAAGCCCATAGAGTCGGCCGTATCCACGGTAAGCAACATAAAGGAGATCCAATCCATATCCAATTACGGCAACTCACTGGTTATTGTCCAGTTTAACTGGGGCACCAACGTGGATAATGCCGTCAACGACCTTAGAGAAAAACTGGACATGGCCAGGGGTATGCTTCCCGAAGACGCTCAGTCACCCAAAACTATGAAGATGGACCCCAACTCTCAGGCCATAATATCACTTTCGGTGGAAGGCGCCGATGTGGTAAAACTGAAGAAAATAGCCGAAGACACCATAAAGCCCCGCCTGGAGAGAATAGAAGGAGTGGCTTCGGCATCAATAAGCGGGGGCAAGGAAAGGGAGATAAGGGTAAAGCTGGATCAGGCCAAAATGGAATCTTACGGTCTGAGCATTCCCCAGGTGGCCCAGGCCCTGGCCGGGGACAATGTGTCAGGCAGCGCGGGAGTCATTGAAAAGGGCTCCGGTGAAATTTCCCTCAGGGTGACAGGTGAGTATAACAAACTTGAGGACATAAAAAGAATAAGGATAAGCCTTTCCGGCGGCAACTCCATAGCCCTGTCCGATATTGCCTCAATAGAGGATTCCTTTAAAAAAGTGAACAGTTATACCTTTGTAAACGGCAAGCCCTCCCTGGGCCTTGATATTATGAAGGCTTCAGGGGCCAACACTGTCCAGGTGGCCAGAAGCGTTCACCGTGAAATTGAGGAGTTAAACAAAATACTTCCCACCGGGTTAAAGATAGATACCGTTGTGGATAATGCGGAATTCATCCAGCAGTCAATCTACAACGTTGTTAAACACGGCCTACTGGGCGGCTTGATAGCAGTGCTGGTACTCTATCTTTTCCTTCGCAACGTTCGCAGTACCCTCGTGGTGGCACTGGTTATACCGATATCGATTGTGGCCACCTTTACCATGATGTACTTCGGGGGCCAGTCCATAAACATTCTTACCATGGGCGGCCTGGTGCTGGGGCTGGGGTCCCTGGTGGACTTTTCCGTGGTGGTGCTGGAAAGCATTTACCGCCACCGGGAAAAAGGCATGGGATTGATTGAGGCCGCCAAACTGGGGACTTCCGAAGTGAGCACGGCGGTTATTGCCTCGGCGTCGGCTCAGGTGGTGGTATTTTTACCCATAGTATTCGTTCAGGGGATCGCCGGCATACTTTTCGGACCAATGGCCCTGACCGTCAGCTTTTCCCACATAGCCGCCCTGGTTACCGCCCTGACCCTGGTGCCCATGCTGTCGTCAAAGCTTTTGAAAAACGTTCCCCCGCAAACTATGTATGTGTCCGGTATAAAAACCAAAAATCCGATTAATATTTTTTCAGCCTTCTTACACAGGCTGAACGACGTTTACAAGGTTATTCTTAACTGGGCGCTGGGCAACCGCAAAAAAGTGGTGGCCATAACGCTGGTGCTGCTTGTATTAAGTATCGCCGCAACGCCTTTAATTGGTACAGAATTTATACCTGCGACTGACCAGGGGACAATAGCTGTTGACGTGGAAATGTCTCCGGGAACCAAAATAGACGAAACCGTAATAATGGCTTCCAACCTGGAAGGCCTGGTTAAGAATGAAATAGGCGGTGTAGAAAACATCTTTACCACCGTTGGATCAGGAGAAATGGCCTTCCTGGGCGTTACCAGCGGGGAGAAAGCCACGTTGCAGATTAAGTTAAAACCCCTGAAACAGAGGGAGATAAGCACCCAGGAAGCGGCGGAAAAGCTGCGGCAGGCCATGTCCAACGTGCCGGGGGCCAAAATAACCGTCAGCGCAAGCAGCGCCGCCATGGGTCCATCAAGCAGCGCGGTGGAAATACATGTCCGGGGAGAAGACCTGACCATGCTGCAGCAGATTGGCGATGCAATTGTTAATACTGTCAAAGAGGTTGAGGGAGTAAGAAACGTAAAAAACTCGTTGAACGAAACCAGGCCGGAAATGATGCTGGTTGTGGACAGGGAAAAGGCCGCTCGCTACGGACTGTCAGCCTCCCAGATACTGTCTTCCGTGCTTACATCCTTTGACGGCCAGGTGGTAAGCAGAATGCGTACAGGTGACGACGAGGTGGACATAAGGCTGGAACTGGTTAGAAACTCAACGGCCAACATAGATACACTGACCAACCTGACCATTGTGTCTTCAACGGGAGCGAGGGTGCCTCTAAGTTCGGTAGCCGGCATTCAAAGCAAGGATGCTCCCCTGGAGATTAACAGGTCTTCACAAAACAGAGATGTATCTATCACAGCAGATATCTCCGGACGTGATACCGGAAGCGTAAACAAGGACATCCAAAACAGGTTAAGCAACTTCCCTCTCCCGGAAGGGTACATGATGGAGTTCGGGGGCGAGGCTAAAGATATGGCGGAGTCCTTCAGTTCTCTGGGCATGGCGCTGATCCTTTCAGTGGTTCTTGTCTTCATGGTTATGGTGGCCCAGTTTGAATCCCTCTTCCAGCCCTTTATTATAATGTTTTCCCTGCCGCCCACATTCGTGGGGGTAATACTTGGGCTGGGACTTACGGGCAACTCCATCAGCGTGTCCGCCCTCCTGGGAGCCATAATGCTCATTGGTATAGTCATGAACAACGCTATTGTGCTGGTCGACTATGTGAATACCCTCAGGAAAAGTGGTTATGAGCGGAACCAGGCTATTCTGGAGGCCGGCCCCGTAAGGCTTCGCCCCATACTTATGACGTCTCTGACCACCGTGCTGGCCATTTTGCCCATGGCCTTCGGCGGAGGCGAAGGCGCGGAAAGCCAGGCTCCCATGGCGGTGGTTATTGCCTTCGGGTTGTCACTCTCCACCATGATTACCCTGGTGCTGGTGCCGGTGGTTTATACCATTTTTGATGATATGGGAATAAAAATCTCCAGCTGGTACGCAAAAAAATTTGCCGCAAGTAATATTAGTTAGCATTTTTCGGCAGCCTTGTTACTAGATTGGCAAAGGGGTGCGTAATTTCAATCCGGAGTGTATAAAAGACAGTGAGTTAACAAAACTTAAGCATATACTTTTGGAAAAGGATGATTTGGAGAGAATGGTAAATGACGAGGAGGGTTTTACGGAGGATTTATTTAAAACCATAAAAAAATACCTGCCGGAAATAAAAGTAAGCTTCATGCGCTAAGTGAGTCATGGGACGGTTCCCTGACACACTTTTATTGTTCCGGTAAGCCTGTTGCTCCTCCGGAAATTATGAGTCTTAAGGCTTGGTCAACGGACATGTCAATGACTTTGACAGATTCCATGGGGACCCAGAACATGTCTCCTGCAATCTGTAGTGTTTGGGGGAAATAAACGCCGACCATTTCGACACCGTCTTTGTTTGTAAATGGTGATTCTTTTACTGTTAAAAACCCTAACCTCGCTATTTTGTCTGAGAGATGGACTAAAACTACCGTATCGAATTTCTTCTTGTCACCTGCCAGCGATTTCATTGTGTCCCTTATTGTATTGTATATGTTTCTTACGCCTGGCAGCCGGGAAATAAGTTTCTCGATAAGGCTTAATAATTTTTTGGAAACCCACCAATTAGCTATCATACCGATTAATACAATAACTATTACAACAAAAATAAAGTCAACACCGGGTAGTGTTCTTCCAAAGAGAAGCAGCAGAAAAGTGTTGCCCAGCCCGGCTATCATGCCGTAAATAAACGCCAGGATGTAGAAAGTCCCCACTAATGGTAATAAAATAATCAGTCCCTGCAGGAAATACAAAGAAAGCTTTTTCAAAATTAATACCTACTTTCCATCCAATTCTTTTTTAACTGTATTTTGCCATATAACAAGACTATTATACTATTGATTATTTGAATTGCCAAATACAGACCAGACAAACAAAAACCGCCTTTTAGGCGGTGATTATAATTGGTGTCGGCGGAGGGGGGCCAGCCATTTTGCTATTATTTTAAAACTGCCAACTCCCTTTGTAAATCCGTATTTACCCAAATGCCGTCAAATCCCACCGGGTCAGGGTCTGCCACTGCTACATATATCCACTTGCCCTTAATTTGGGTAACCACACCGTCAAAACCGTTTTCCTCGCCATCCCTGCGGATGAAGACTCGCTTTCCGTTCAAAAACTCCAAGATGATTCACCTCCGGTTCAGGGTTAATATCGATGTCCTGAACTCCCATATTTGTTTTTAATAAAGATGATTACAGCGCCGACAATAACAAATAGCAGTATCCAGCTAATCAGTCTGGGAGCGAAGAAATGGTAGCCCCAGGGGCTGTGGTAATAGTTGGGCTGAAAGAACATGTGCGCCAGCCAGGGCAGCCCCCAGTAATAGTTGTGATAATAATACGGTGGCTGGGGGGGAGAGCCGAAAATGCCAACCGGCGCTTTGGTTGGGTATTTGTCTAAACCACCTTTTGAGTATGTTTCCCGGTTCCAACTGCCGGCATAAGAGCCCGTACCGGTACTATAGGAGTTTTTACCGGTGGCATAGCCCTGTTTTCCTGTACTGTAGTCACTGTTCAGGGTGGGTGGGCTGTTTTGCCGGGGGGTGGAAAATCCACTGCCTTCCTGGGTGGTATAACCTTTTCCGTAGGAACTGGCGCCACCGCCCACAGAGCTTTCCGGGACGGAAGATGTGTCTGCCTTAGTTCCTGAAGTATTGCTGGACGGTTTGCTGCTAAAAAAGCCGCCACCGGATTTACTGCTGCTGCTGGAAAACCCTTTGGCTCCAGAGGAAAAACTTGTACGTCCCCCGCCGGAGAATCCCCTGGCCCCCTTGGCCAGCACCGGGCCGGCCAGGAGTGACAGGATAAATATTGATAATACTAACAGGGATAGTGACTTTTTAAACTTAGCCAATCTTGATCAGTCCTTTTTAGACAGCTCTGCCTTCAGTCTTGCAAGTTCATCATCTACTGCTTGCTTTTGGGAATCCTGTTTTAATTTAGCAAAATCGTCTTCAATAGTGTTATTAAGAGAAAGGCTGGTAGCCTTAGCCTCGGCTTCCATTCTCTCAACTTTATCCTTCATCCGGTCAAAGTCGCCCAAGGCGTTGCTGCTGGCAACTTCTTTCACCGCTTCTCCTGCCTGTTTCATAGCCTGGGCACGGCGCTGCCGCATGATCAGGGCATCCTTTTCAGATCTGGCCTTGCTGAGTTTTTCCTCCAGCGCCCGGTAGTTTTCACGCAGTTCCTGAACGGCAGCCTGCTGTTCAGTTAGTTGAACCTTGAGATCTTCCAGGGTTCTTTCTGCGGTCTGTTTTCTA
The DNA here is from genome assembly GCA_000961595.1 of Peptococcaceae bacterium BRH_c4b. GTDB lineage: Bacteria > Bacillota > Desulfotomaculia > Desulfotomaculales > Desulfocucumaceae > Desulfocucumis. Next base: position 25,267 of record LADO01000016.1, on the reverse strand, counting down.
TCCAAAGCTATTTTAGCCAGATCATCCCTGTTTTGCTGGATAGCTACTTTGGCCTGGGTCATCCAGGAGGTTATTTCCTTTTCTGCGCCCTCAATCTTTTGCCTTAGCAGCAGCTCATCGGCTACGGATCTGTTTACCTGGACATTAAAATTTTTCAATTCCTCTGTGGCCTTTTCTATATACAGGTTCAGCATTTTTTCAGGATCTTCAGCCTTATTGATCAGATCACTCAGGTTGGCTTCCATTAAATCCTTAATTTTTTTAAATAATCCCATTAATCCCGTCTCCTCCTTGTTTTTAATTTGCCCCGGCCGGGGAATTTAGATTACGGCAACAATATATCTGTTTTACGGCTAAAACACAACTTCTAACCTGACTCATGGCAGACAATGCAGCTTCCGGCAGATTCTCCTGGCGAGGGCAACACCCCGGGTCTGAGCAAATATAGTAAAAGCTCGCTAAAGCTCGTTTTTTCATGGCCTGGCGATCATAATTATTAGCTCAGCCTCAAGATATACTGGCGCCGATGACGTAACTGGCAGCCACTGAAAAAATCATTGACAGCAGCCCTACAGCAGTATTGCCGGAGGCAATCTCCTGGTTGATATTTAATTTTGGTGTAAGCCACTCAAATAATAAGTATACAAGTATTAACAAAATAGCCCCGGCAAATCCCCAGAAGATAGTTTCAGTTGCACCGGTACTGCTGAGTACCGAGAAGCGAATAATATTGGCCACCCCGAAAACTTTTCCTCCCAGGGCAAGGGCTGCGGCAACATTACCCTCTGCTATTTCCTTCCAGTCATTATATTTGGTTACCCGGGTGAAAACAAAAATAGTAAGCAGAATAATTATCAAGCTAGTTAGAAAACATGTCAGGGAAGATTCCAGCTGAGCCAGTAAAATTACAAACACCTCCAAAGTAATATCCATTTTCAGCAGTACGCCAAATATATTATAAAGGAAATAGCGGTAAGTTGCCAAATACTAAAATTTAAAATGAGCCTGGTGGTAAGAAGGAAAGGGAAAGGGACCAAATTTGCGACAGGGGACGGTTCTCGGTGTCGCATTGAGCAATTATCGCGGGGAGGGGAAAATAGGTTCAAGAGGCCAGATTCCGTCTGAGCGCCCACCAGTTTTTTCAGGTGCCCCCCATTTTTCATGGCTTGAGTCCGGTGCTTGCGCATTATCGGGGTTGATGCCAAAGTCAGTCCTGCAGGCGCTATCTCAATGAGCATCTCTACAAGCTTTCGAAAATCGCCTCAACGCCAAACCCGTTTATGCGACAGAGAACCGTCCCGTGTCGCAACGTGTCGCAATATGAGAAAAATGGGATGAATTTTGATATAGTCCAAAAAAATGATTTGGTTTTTGACATGAAATATGTTAAAAAGTATCAGGGAGAAAATAAGCTGGTACAGCCGGGTTTGTTTTAAAAAATGAAAATAAGACCATAAAAGTAATCGTAAAGCTGTTATTTATTTTTTATTTCACTGGGGGGGTTTTTATGAGCATTTATGAAATGGTGGCCAGGGTAAAAGAGTCTTCCCTAAAGCTGGCGGCTTTGGATACAGACATGAAGAACAAAGCGCTGGCAGAGGTGGCTCAGGCCATTATGGACAAAAGGGAAGCCATATTAAAGGCAAATGCTGATGACGTGCAGAGGAGTCAGGGGGAAAACCTGGCAGCGCCGCTTCTCAAAAGGCTAAAACTGGACGATGCCAAAATACAAGACATGATTGAGGGCATCAAAAGCCTGATTAAACTTAATGACCCGGTGGGGATGGTGAAACTGGCCACAGAACTGGATGAAGGTCTTGAGCTTTATAAGGTGACCTGTCCCATAGGTGTTATTGGTATTATTTTTGAGTCGCGGCCCGATGCCCTGGTGCAGATATCCATGCTTTGCCTGAAAAGCGGTAATGGTGTTGTTTTAAAAGGGGGCTCCGAGGCCAGGGAAACAAATAGGGTTCTGACGGATATTATCGCCGGGGCCACTGCAAGTGTCGGTATCCCGCCGGATTGGATTAAACTTATTGAAACCAGGGCGGACGTAAATGAAATACTTAAAATGGACAGGCACATTGATTTACTCATACCCAGGGGCTCCAATGATTTTGTGCGCTACATCATGGACAATTCCAGCATCCCGGTCATGGGTCACGCTGACGGTATTTGCCACTGTTATGTGCATGAGGATGCCGAAATAGATATGGCGGTCAAAGTGGTGGTGGACTCCAAGACACAATATGTGGCAGTGTGTAATGCCCTTGAGACGCTTCTGGTGCATGTTAATATTGCAAAAGCATTTTTACCTGTTTTGAAAAAAGAGCTGGATAAAAAGAAGGTTGCACTTGTAGGATGCGAAGAAACCGTAAGTATTTTAAATATCCCACCGGCCACTGAAGATGACTGGAAAACCGAGTATTTGGACTTGAAGCTTTCTATTAAGATTGTGAATGATATTGATGAGGCCATTAACCATATAAATACCTATGGTTCCGGCCATACAGACAGCATAATTACCAGTAGTAGGGAAAAATCCACCAGATTTATGTCCCTGGTGGATTCCGGCAATGTTTTCTGGAACTGCTCAACCCGTTTCAGTGACGGGTTTAGATACGGCTTTGGGGCTGAGGTAGGCGTCAGCACCGGCAAGCTGCACGCCAGGGGGCCCGTGGGACTTGACGGGTTGGTCAGCTACAAATACAAACTTTTTGGCAATGGCCATGTAGTGGAGGACTATGCCAACCGAAGCAAAAGTTTTAAGCACAGGAGCCTGACTTAAGGAGAACGGTTAGCAACACTCTAGGTGGCGGTTTTATAAACCACCCGGAATGTAAGCGAGAGCTTACAGCTAAGCAGTTGAATCCTGTGATACTGCCTCCCGTTAGTCGGCGGGAGAGAAACCTAAATAAATCTAATTTGTTTAGGTTTCAGAAACCAGGTTGTTAATAATCCCGGAACCGTAACCCATTAGTAGCCTGGTCTATAGCCTGTCTACGGCTGTAAGTATGCCCATAATAATTTGGGCCGGTGTGGGTGGGCAGCCCGGGACGTACACATCCACCTTGACATGCCGGTCAACCCCGCCCCCGGATGCGTAGCTGTCTCTGAATAATCCCCCTCCGCAGGCGCACGCCCCCACCGCTACTACCAGTGTTGGCCCAGGGCAGGCTTCATAGGTTTTCTGCAGGGCGATTTCCAGGTTCCTGGTTACCACGCCTGTGACCAGTAACATATCGGCGTGGCGGGGTGAGGCCACGAAATCCACACCATACTGCTGAAGGTCATATACTGGATTGGTCAGGGAGTTGATCTCGAAGTCACAGCCGTTGCAGGCTCCGGCATCCACGTAGCGGATGTGTAGAGACCTCCGGCAGACTTTTTTAATCCTCTCCCGCAGGGCCGATCCTATTTCCCCCGGCCGGGATGATTCTTTAATCAGCGGTATGTCTGTTTCGCCTATAGCGTTCCCGGGGCAAACTTGCCGGCAGGTATGGCAGTAGATGCACAGTCTGGGGTTAACGGTTTTTCCAGTTATGGCCCCGGTGGGGCAGGAATCCTGGCATATGCTACATCTCTTCGGGCAGGCGGACCAATCTATTAAAGGCAATCCTCTCCCCCGGGTCTCCCCCCAGTTTGAGGGCCCCTCGGTGACAATCCTTGTTTTCGCCAGTCCTTTCAGTATCTTAAGCAATTATCTCAAACCCCCTACCTGTCAAGGCATGCATAGCACAGTTCGAAGCTCTTATTAATCAGTGGAAAGTCCGGCACGATGTTTCCGGGCACGCAGAGGGGAACCACCGGCCAGTTGCAGTGGGAGGCAGACCTGACCATGTAGCGATAGATAGTGTTGGCAGGTCCGCTCATAATCCAGTGGACGTTGGCCCCCCGGGCGGACTCGGTATAGCCCACCGAGGTCCGGTATGGGGGCAGGTCCGGTATACTCACCGCCAGTTCCCCTCGGGGAAGCCTTTCAAATGCCTGCCTGAGTATGCCGAAAGATTCCCTGCACTCGTCTATACGCTGCATCAGGCGGCAAAATACGTCCCCCTGTTCTTGGACGGGAACGTTAAATTCTAATTCCCCGTATGCGGCGTAGGGCAGATCCCTCCTCAGGTCCCTGTCCACCCCCGATGCCCTGGCGGCCGGACCCACGGCTCCCAGATCCAGCGCGGCCTGTAAAGGCAGGACGCCGGTGGTTTGCATCCGGTCCAGCAGTGCCTGGGAAGAGAGCATTACTTCTGTTACTCTTTTCAAATCTGACTCCAGTTCAGCCAGTTCAGACATTATTACCGGCAGCTCCTTGAGACCAGTCCGTACTCCTCCGGGTATTACCATACCCCGCAGGTACCGGTGACCGGCCAGGCGCATGTTCATTCTCATCAGCTTTTCCTTTAATATGGCTCCCCGGCTAATGGCGTAGGAAAATCCTATTCCTGCGCACATATTACCTATGTCACCGACATGGTTATACAGCCTTTCCATTTCCAACAGTATGACTCTGATATAGCGGGCCGTGGCAGTAATTTCCACCCCGGCCAGTGATTCAACCGCCTGGGCGTAAGACACGGCATGGGAGGCAGAGCAGGCTCCGCACACCCTTTCGGCCATTAGCGCGACGTGGTTGAAATGCTTGGACTCGGCTGCTTTTTCGATGCCACGGTGGGTGTAGAAAAGCTGAGCCTGAAGGTTAATCACATCTTCTCCGAAGGCTGAAAACCGAAAGTGCCCCGGCTCTATAATACCCGCATGGACAGGCCCCACCGGAATACGGTAAATACCTTCCCCCTCCACGGGACAGAACTCCATCTCACCGGGCACCCTGAGCACAGTGGTCCCGGCGTCGAAGTCCTTCCTTAAGGGATGGACATTTGGGGGCCAGTCCGGGTGTAGCACAAGCCTGCGGGGGTCCGGGTGACCCTGTGGAGTTATCCCAAACATGTCGCTGATCTCCCTTTCCAGCCAGTGGGCCGATGGCACCACCGGTGTCAGGGAAGGGTAGGTAGGGCAGTCCGGGTTTAGTAGCGTTTTTATTTCAATAATTAGACCGTCTGCCGGAACGGCGAAAACCGGGTATATCGCAAAACACCCATCAATCGGCCTGCGATCCACAGCGGCCATGGTCAGTAGAAAGGAGCCCCGGTTTTTTAGCAGGGAAGCTGACTCCAGGAATTTTTCTAAAGGAATTTTCACTCTGGCAGCCTGCCCTTCGGGGCAGCTGCCGGCTTCAAGTACCTCACAGCCGGTACGGTTTTTTAATTCCTCCATTAATGGGCGTTTTTCCACTAATTCACACCCCCGGCAATCATATAGTTAACCACTTTGTAGAGCATATGCTGAACATTCCAGGGCATGTAGACGCCCTGAAAGACCAGCAGGCAGACCGGCAGCAGAATAAGCACGTGGGTGGCAGAGAACCTTTCCCCCCTGGGATAGCGGGAGGGCAGGTCACTGAAATACATCTTCCCGGCAAAATATATCATTCCGGTGAATACCACGGCCACCACCATTAAGAAAACGAACCCCAGCAGGGGCCTACCTGCCTCAAAGCCTCTGGTGGCTACATTTAGCTCGCTGATAAAAAGCCCAAAGGGAGGGGCACCCCCTATGGCCAGCAGGCTGGCCATGAAAATGGTGGAGGTGATGGGCAGCAGCTGGCCTATCCCCTTTATCCTGGGGATCAGCTTGCTGTGGTAGCTCTGGGCCAGGGTGCCTGCGCTGAGGAATAGCACCGATTTGCCCAGGGCGTGGTTCACCATGTGCAACAGCGCTCCGGCATAGCCCAGTGTTCCGCCCATGCCTACTCCCAGCACTATAATTCCCATGTGCTCCACGCTGGAGTAGGCCAGGAGCCGCTTGATATCCTTTTGGACCAGAATAAAGGGCAGCGCCCCGGCCATAGACATCATTCCGAATACAACCAATATACTGCCAGAAAACCCCCCGGTAGCCGAAACCAGCAGGTGAAAACGAATAATAGCGTAAACAGCGCAATTTAGTAGTACTCCGGATAAAAGGGCGCTGACCGGTGAGGGCGCCTGGCTGTGGGCGTCAGGAAGCCAGGTGTGCATGGGGAATAGCCCGGCCTTGGTGCCGTAGCCCACCAGCACAAATACAAAGGCCAGCTTCATAAGATTCGGGTCCAGACTGGCCGCTACTGGATACAGGGATCGCCAGCTCAGGCTAATATCGCCGGTTCCCAGTACTCCCCTGGCGGCGTGAAAGGTCAGTATTATTCCCAGCATGGCGAAGGTGATTCCTACGGTGCATATTATTATATATTTCCAGGCTGCCTCCAGGGAGGCTCTGGTGCCGTAAAAGCCCACCAGCAGGGCAGAGACAATGGTGGTTCCCTCAATGGCAACCCACATCACCCCAAGGTTATCCGCCAGCACCGCCAGGTACATGGTGCCCACGAAAAGCTGCAGCAATCCGAAGAACCACCCGATCTTGCGGCTTTCTATTTCCCTGTTTTTCTGGTCGGTCCGCAGGTAGGTGACTGTATACAGGCAGCAGACGGTTCCGACCACTCCAATAATAAACACCAGCACTGCAGAAAGTTCATCTACCACCAGGAAACTGCCTTGCCACTCTGCTTCACGGGCCTGCAGCGCCTTCAGGGAAATGTAAAGTGCGGCGGTCCCGGTAAGCAGTGACCCTACGATATTAAACCGCTCCCACCACCAGGGATTTAGCGGCAGGAAGCAAAACACCGCAGTGAGGGCGGGAATCAACAGCAAAAGATAAAGCATATCTATTACCCCTTTAGCCTGCTTAATTCTTTAGTGTCCAGGGTGTCGAAGGTTCCCCGGATTTGGTAGGTCATTATCCCCATCACCATGGCTCCCACAAGTAAATCAAAGAATATGCCCAGCTCAATAATCAGGGGCATTCCTCCGGTTACGGCCAGAGCGCACAGGAACAAGCCGTTTTCCATCTCGATTATCCCGATAATCTGGTTGAAGGCTGAGCGTCTGCTGACCATGAAAAAACAGCCCAGGAGAACGGTGGACAGTGCAATAGGTAAGAGCTGGCTTTCGGATTGGAGTTCCTTTAGCAGCACCGGGACCATGTAGAAGTAGGTCAGCCCTACCAGAAGCACTCCAATCAGAAGGGAAGGCCCCGCCCCAATGGACAGGGGCACCTCCCGGTACACCACCACTCTGCTGGCGACTTTGTACAGCAACAACGGCAGAACACTCACTTTAACCACCATGGTGAGGGTCCCTATGATCAGCATGTGCAAGTCGATTTGATTTCCGGCAAGGCCCAGGTAAAAGGCTATTCCGCTCAGGGCCAGGGATTGGGCCGCCAGCAGGATTATGTTTTTGACCACTATTCTGCTGACCAGCATTAGCAAGCCTGTGATCAGGAACACAAACGCTAGTATTTCGGTCATTGGTAAATCCCCCTATTTCAGACTGTTAGACAGGACTGCCAGCAGGCAAAAGGCGGCCCCGCCAGCCATTAGCTCAGGTAGCCTGAAAAGCCTCATTTTGGCAAGAACGCTTTCTATGAAGGCCAGCACCAGACCAAGGGCCATAACCTTCGCCGCCATAAGCCCCAGGGCAGCGGCTACAGTAATGTCCGGGGGCTGGGGCCAGAATAAGTGTACCAACAGGGCCAGTAGCACTAGTTGCTTGATCATGGCTGCCCAGTGGAGAAATCCCAACTGCCTGCCGGCATATTCCAGCAGCATGGCCTCATGCACCATGGTCAGCTCCAGGTGGGTATCGGGGTTGTCCACCGGGATGCGCCCGGTTTCGGCCACCGTCACAATCATCAGCCCGATAAAGGCCAGTAGTCCTGCAGGGTTTCGCCCAGCCCCGGCCAGGACTTTCAAATCAGTGGAGCCGGCCACAAGAACCAGCCCGAAAAGCCCCAGAACTAATACGGGCTCAACCAGGGAGGCAATCATCATTTCCCGACTGGATCCCATCCCTCCGAAGGCGCTGCCCGGTTCCAGCCCGGCCAGCCCCAGAAAGAACCTGGCAAGGGCGAACAGATAGGTAAGGGCTATCAGGTCACCAAAGACTATACCCTGATGCTGCCAAAGGGGGATTATGCTTCCCACAGCCAAATAGGCACCCAGGCAAACATAGGGAGTCAGCAGAGTCACCCAGGAGGTGTGTACAGACACAACGGGGTCCCTGCGAAGGAATTTCACAATATCAAAATAGGGTTGCAGAACCCCCGGCCCTCTCCGGCATTGGGTCAGGGCCTTGACTTTTTTAATTACTCCGTTGACCAGTGGAGCCGTAAGCATAAAAAAAACTATCTGGCCCACGGTGGTTAAAATATTTCCTGTCATCAGTAACACCTCCTATCTTACCCAGATAAGCAGAATCACCAGCGTAACGAATATGTAGCCCAGATACAGGTTGATGTTACCGCATTGGATGCAGCGCCATTTTTGTGACATGGCGATTGTAAATTCCCTCAGCGGGTGATAAAGGTAATCCTTAATCACCGATCTTATGTGCTCATCGAAATGTATCTTGTAATTAAAATACGGTAGTAAGCTGTAATCCGTACGTACCCCCCGCTTCGGCTGAAGTATGGAATGGTATACCCTTCTCACCGGCTGGGAGAAGGAGGCGGCAGTGTATTCCATGGTCGCATCCGGAACAATACCGCAGCCCCAGGTTTCCGCCCGCCTTGCCTGACAGCTCCCCAACAACCTGCTCAATACTGCCAGCGCTGCCATAATGACCGCCAGCAGCAGGGCCAGGCTGAGGTTAAAGGCACCCAGCGGGGGTATTTCCGGGCCGGGGACAATTTGTGCCGCTACTCTTAAAAGGCTATTCATCACCACCTGGGGAAACACACCCAGTACCAGGCATAATACCGCCAGAGGCGCCATGCCTATTCTCATCGTAGGAGGTACCTCCGACGCACTGGCGGCTTGTGGGCTCCTGGGCAGCGCCAGGAAGGAAATCCCGAAGGCTTTGACAAAGCAGGCGGCGGCCAGCGCTCCGGTAAGGGCAAGGGCGGCGCAGGCCAGCACCCCGGCCGCGCTCCAGAATCCTGAAACATTAGCAAAGGACAGCGCCAGCAGCGACTGGTAGATCTGGTACTCGCTGGCGAAACCATTGAACGGCGGTATAGCTGAGATAGACACCGCTCCCACCAGGAAAAAAACAGCTGTCTGGGGCATTCTTTTAATCAGGCCCCCCAGTTCTTCGATGTCCCTGGTGCGGGTGGAGTAATATATTGATCCGGCACCAAGAAAGAGTAAGCTTTTAAACACGGCGTGGTTTAGTACATGGAAAAGTCCGGCTGCCACGGCTATGGCTGCAGGAACCGGCATTGACCAGGAATAAAAGATCATGCCCGTCCCCAGGCCCATCAGTATGATTCCTATATTCTCAACGCTGTGGAAGGCCAGCAGGCGCTTAAGGTCGTGTTCCATCAGCGCGTATAGCACCCCGATTAACGCTGATACTATCCCCACTGCCAGCACAATTCCGCCCCACCAGGCCGGGCCCGGCCCCAGGATGTCAATTAGTAGGCGGACCATACCGTAAATTGCAGTTTTCAACATTACCCCGCTCATCACCGCTGAAACGTTGCTGGGGGCTGCAGGGTGGGCTGAGGGCAGCCACAGATGCAGCGGCACCACACCTGCCTTGGTGCCGAAACCGATCAATGCGCAGGCAAATACCAGGCTTTTGGCGGTGGGGGAAAGCGAGCTTGCTCTGGCCGCCAGATCGGCGAATCCCCAGCCGCCCCCGCCGGACATCATAAAGAAAGCGCTGATAATAAAAACAGTACCCAGGTGAGTCATCACTATGTAAGCGAAGCCGGCCTTCCTGACCTGCTGATGGCGGTACTCGAAGGTCACCAGGAAATAAGAGGCCAGGGTCATTAGCTCCCAGAATATAAGGAAGACCACGGTGTTGTTTACTATTACCACAAGGCTCATGGAAAGAACAAAAAGATTGTAGCAGAAGCTCCACCAGGACACGTTTTCCTTTTCGTAAATCCTCATATAGCCCAGTGAGTAAAAGCTTGCCAGGGAAGCCACCATTGAAATGGTGGCCAGAAAAAAGGCCCCGAGCCGGTCAATAAAAATTCCGAACTCCACACCGGGCAGTATATAGCCAAAGCTAATCGCCAGCGGCTGCAGGGAAAGCAGTCCCCACAGCCCCAGCGCAAATCCCAGCATTCCGGCGGCCGTTCCCAGGCAGCAGCCCAGTCCCAGGGACACTTTGGGGCGCCCCCTGATCATTAAAGGCAATACCGCACCGGCCAGGTATAAAAACAGGGTCATAAATAGCAATTTCTCCTGCAAACCAACCATTTCTACGCCTCCATAAACCATTTAATGCTGTTGTATAGTAAATTTGTTTTGAAATAGTGTGAATTTTCCTGACAATTCACACTATTTGATAATAATATATAATAAAGGACAACTTATTTATTTTACAACTTCAGTTTACATTAGGCAACTATTTTGCAAATAGATTGGCATAATCTCAGTTGATTGAAGATGTGATAAAATGTTCAAGCTATTCATGATATTAGATAAATATTGTACCATCGTACATAAAAATATACCGGCGCATGTTGATGCGCCGGTATATTTTTATACTTTTATTATCTGCTTTAGCAAGTTCGAAATGTATACGTTTCGAACTTAAAACCATCCAACTATAAACAATACTAATGGATCCGTGAAACATTTTTTGTCAGACCGGGATATAGCTCGTCAATTAGACTCATTCGCCCGGGCTAGCTATGTCTTTTTATAAAAGGCTGCGGGTAAATTCCACAAGTTTATTGGTGAGAGCCACATTCCCCATACCAAAGATATGTAGACCGTCTACTTCCTGATAAATTTCCCGTATAAACTCACAAGCTATATCAAATCCGGTTTTGCCCTGCTCCAACTCTTTCATAATTCGCTCCGGAACCGTTATCCCTGTAACATTTTTATTAACAAATTCCGCCATTTTCAAACTTTTCAAAAGCATCAAGCCCAAAAGGATTGGTTTTCCTAAAGTCCGGGCTAGAGCCAGGAAGGCCTTTGCCTGCGCTACATCATAAACCGCCTGAGTTTGGAAGAAATCTGCCCCGGCAGTTTTTTTGCCGGACATTCTTTTAAGCTCCGCTTCAAGGTTTTTAGCTCCCGGAGTAGCCGTCGCTGATACTGCAAAATCAGTCTGGCCTTTAAATGCCTCACCATTGGCATCTCTACCCTGGTTAAAACCCTTGATAATTTCAATCAGTTTAAGCGTATTGTAATCATATACGGCGGAAGATTGATAGGGACCGTGCTGAGGGCCATCCCCAGTGGTAACCAGAAAATACCTGATCCCCATAGCACTGGCCCCCAGTAGATCTGCCTGCGTTCCCAAAAGACTACGGTCCCGGCAGGTGAAATGCGGAATGGCGGTAATGCCCAATTCCTTCTGGAGAATAGCCGCCGCCATCACTGAATTCATCCGCAGGCGGGCATTTGGACAATCATGAATATTAATGGCATCTATTCCCGCATAGTCCCTGGCTTTTGCCAGGCTTTCTTCAATTAGAGTACCGTTGATTCCCCCTAATTCAGTTGTAAACACGAACTCCTGGCCAAGCTTACTTTTCAAATCCAATGTCAGCCACTCCCAATCAATTCATATTCCCACCTGAAAATATTTATTAGACTAGAAAAGCATACAATTACAAGTTAAACTGATTTGTTATTGCTTTTAACTCACTGGCCATAGCTTTTAGTGTTTCCGCTGCAGAACTGACCTCTTCCATAGCGGCCGTTTGTTCTTCCGTAGCAGCAGCAACGTTTTCAATTGCGGAATCAAACTGCGTCGTTGCAGTAGCGATACTTTCCACCTGTCCTAAAAGAGTCTGAACGGAATTAATAATACTGGAAAAAACTTCACCTGCTTCTTCAATTACACTGGTTCCTGCATCTATCCCCTGAGCTCCAGTATTAACTGCATTTTCAGCCACATTGGCAGAGGATTGTACACTTGCAATCAACGATTTTATTTCGTTGGCTGCGCTTACCGACTCCTCGGCCAGCTTGCGCACTTCGTCGGCCACTACAGCAAACCCGCGCCCGCTTTCCCCGGCCCGGGCGGCTTCAATGGCGGCGTTTAATGCCAGCAGGTTGGTCTGTTCGGCTATGCCGGTGATTACTTCCGTTATTTGTCCTATTTTTTCTGAATTATCTACCAATCCTTCAATGGCTATCTTGATGTCCCCAAATCCTTTGGTAATACTGGCCATCTGCTCCTTAACCTGGATTATTTGCTTGCGCCCGTCTTCTCCCATCTGAGATGAAGAACGGAATGCTTCAGTCATTTGCTGAACGTTCTGAACAACCTCTTGAACATTGCAAGACATCTCGCTCATGGTGGCGGCTGTCTGAGTGGCACCGGAAGCTGTTTGCTGGGAATTCAGGGATAATGAATCAGATGCTCTAGACAACTGATCGGCTTCTTTTTTTACCGAACCAATTACATTCCTCAGCCCGCTAAGCATATTGTTAAAAGATCGTGACAAGCTGCCGATTTCGTTTCCAGACTTAACTTGCGCTTGCACACTTAAGTCGCCCTTTTCAGCCAGGCTCATCAATTCACTTAAACTACTTACTGGTTTAACAATTCTTCCCGTGAAAAAGTATGCCAGTAATGCGCCGATGAGCAAAGCAATCACAGAACTCATCAAAAACAGGAACATCAGTTTTTGTAAGCGTTGTTGATAAATAACTTCTTGCCTGCCACCGGAACCAACCACCCAATCCCAGGGTTCAAAATACTCTTGATAGGCAATGAAAGTATAAACCGGTTCACCAGTATTTTGCCACAGTTCGTTAAAAACAAAACCGGTTTTTTTCGGGTTTGACCAGCTATCCCTTATCGTATATTTTCCATTTACTTGCAAGTCCCATGCGTTTACACCTTCAAAAGGGAACGGATGCATTGTAAGGGTGCCATCCGGGTGCGAAGCCCATACATACATGTAGTCGCCTTTGTACAAAGACATTTTACTTTTTGAAAGATCTCTGTTTCCATCAGGCAGCTTCGGCCCAAGGACATATGTACGCACTTCCTCCTGTGCCTGCTCTAATGAAATTTCCCCCCGTTTTACCCTCTCATCCTGAAGCTTCATCAACCCAACAATATCTTTCGTCGAGCGGGTTACAACTTCACCCCCCACATCGAGCACTTCTTTTTTGGTTTCATAGTAGGTGATAAAAAAAATGCTTGTTAATATAATGGCCAAAAACAAACAAAATCCCACTAGAAGTTGAACGCGAAGCCCGATAGATATACCCCCTATTGTCTTACTTTCCTTTACACTCACAGACATACCTCCTATAATTTTACATATAAACCTGGATACCTCGCATCATAATTATTTTTAACACAATACGAATTGTGATCATAATTTCGAAAGAATCCTGGTTTATTCGGCAACTTATGGTTTATATTACTATAAAGATCCATCATTTTCTAGCTTAGAATTTTGCTACCACTACCCGAAATACTTGGAGTATTTGCCGGTGTCAAAAAAGCAATGAAATCACAAAAATTTCCCCCCTGCTGATCTTTCAACGATATTTCTTTTTTATTTTTCTCAATATTCCAATATCATTGGTCAAAAGTCATTAATTTTCACTTCAGATGGGAGGCGATACATAATTTCCTTTTTGTTTAAATATCTTTTTAGTATGCTCAACATAATTTTGATCCACAATTATCACCATCTCCAGAAATTTTTTCATGGAAAAGTATATTAGAAAATAGTTTACTACTAATTTGCTACTGGTTCAAGTCCAATATTCCTTTATTTTCAACAAATGTAGGCATTTTAATTATTGACCAATTAATAATACTAAACTGTTTGTCAGAATATTATTAAACACTACTCTTTAATAAGTCATTATTGGGTATATTGAATATAATAGGGCTTATTTTCTGATCATCTTGACCATAAATTGCGACTCATTACCATGTGGTAAGCATGCAAAAAACCACTTAGATGATTTTTCAATATTTGCAATTATGATAATTTTCTGTTAATATAAATAATGTGGTATGCATAATATTTAAACCCCGTAAATTACCTTCATTAAACACCATATATATTTACCGTTCCGTAGTGTATTAGCCATCGTTCGCCTGAATTTATTTCGCAAAATACGCACTATTGCTTACCACGGTTACAATCGGGTCGCCGCCAAGCATCGACCTGGCTTTAGTATAAGGCGTTGGCGCCCCATACCCGTATACCCAATTCCGTGCTCCATGGTTGCAACAAGTATTATTACCTGAGTTACAGAAACGGGTTCGCTAAGGCAAAATCCCATCCTCTATAAAATTTACATACTAGACTGTTATGGCTCAAAGGACCACAAACTTCTATGAAAATAGTTTAATCCGCTTAACTCTCATGTTCCTGTGGGGCACAATCTATGGATAAAAATCTATTTTCTTATCAAGCACAATTTTAGGTTAAAAATTCAATGTGTTTTAGATTTCCCAATTCGGTATATATTGGGAGGTGATGCCTTTGATTGTTTAAATGTAGAGTCTGCCAAAGCTGGATTTGTGTAGTTATTAAAAACTTATTAGTTTACATCAAAGTTAAGACCTCAGGTCAAGCGCCTAAATTACCGGCATTAGTTGCAATTAGAAATTAATTTTGGTTTATAATGTAATATGTGCAATCATTTCTAACAAAAACATAACTTATAACCTGATTAATTGTAGACTCCAAATTTATATTAAACTAAATTATAATTAATAATGAGGTGAAGATTGAATGATAAAAGTAGCTAATCCTGCCCCTTGGGGAGTATTCGCATTTGGTGTGGCTGCCTTCGTTGTTGGGGCAATATTTGCCGGTTTGTTTACAGGTGAAGGAGTTTTTCTTGTTGGGGGTACTGTAGCGGTCTTTAGTGGTGTTATACTCATGGTCGTATCCTACTTAATGCTGCTGGGCAAGGGCTTGGGTGATCCTGGTCCTATATCATCGTGGGGAGCCGGTATATTCGGATTCTTTGCCCAGGTATGGTTGATACTGGGTGTAATACTCTTGACATGGAAACCGGGGGTTGAAGGTCCACTGGCATTTGTGTTACTTTATACATGTTTTGTTTCTGCAGGCTACACGTTTTATTCTTACAAGTTGGGAATTAAATCTTTTGTATTATTATTTGCAGTCGTAGTAGTAGCCACCTTATGCGGTTTTGGTGGGTTGTATGCAGGGTGGGCACAGGGTAGTGTAATATGCGGTTATCTTTTCTTCTTCCTTGGCTTCTTAGGTTTATACATTGCGTTTATGGAGCAGTTACGAGAAGCTTTACCCAAAACGCAACAAAGTCAAGTTGGTGCTGCAGAAACCCAGAGATAATTAGTATTAGCTCGTAAAACGATGTTAATTAAGGGCTTAGGATTCAATTCCATAAGCCCTTAATTATTAATATCAAATTAAATTGATTGTGCAAACAGTATAGAGGCCGAGATGAAAGATATTAATTACTGTCCCCACTGTCGCCCAGAAATAAGACTTTTAGTGGAGATAGTAGAGATGGTGGAGGTGTTTTTATAGATCATTCAGTCATTAATAGGCAAGGTAAAACTAGAGCCTACGGGAGCAAAGCGGAAACTGGGTCCAAACACACCGGCTAACCGTGCCATCATCGGCAGTCCGGTGCAATGATTGGGAGCCAGAAATTGAAGTTTCAGGCTTTGGAGAAAGGCAATGGTAGCCTCTTGCTGGGCGACCGGTGTGGGTCCTAAGTGAGTGCCGCCGATAATTCCATATACCTGATTTACCCCGGTAACTTTCTGTGCTTGCTTAACGATATTAACCAGCCCGGCATGAGCACACCCCAGGATAATCACAAGTCCCTTTGGTGTAATGCAATACAGGCTTAAATCGTCATGTAAAGGGTCAAGTAATGTTTTACCGTTCTCCAGGCAAAAAAGACGGCTATCTCCTTTTTCAAAATCAGTTTTCCGGGGTACTTCTCCGCTTATCCAAACACCGGGGGCAATTTCCCGAGGTTCGTGGGTAAAAATAAACTCTGCGCCTGAGCTCTCAAGTTCTTCTTTGCAGAATGGTACTCCTATATAGTGTGGCTTGTTAAGAGAACTATAGTGAGAGATGAAAAAATCAGGATGGGCATAAACCGGTAACTGTCCCCTGAGATGCAGAAAAGCCCGCATACCTCCTGTGTGATCATAATGACCATGACTCATTACCAGGGTATCCACCGACTTCAGATCAACGCCGAGATTGACAGCATTAGCTAACAGATAACCTTGTTCTCCAGTATCAAAAAGAATTTTCATTCCTGCTGTTTCCACCAGCATGGCAAGGCCCCACTCGCCAACCAGACCCAATGGCACGCCTACATTATTTTCACAAAGTACCGTTATTTTTAAGACAGGCTCATTCATAAAAAATCACCTCTTTCAGTTAAAAGGTAAAAAACACCTGGCACAATGGATTTACTTGAAATTGTAAAATGATTATTATAGGATTTTTATAATTCTTATGGTATATTTTACTAAAATAACAGAGGAGGCAATACTATGATTACTTTAATTGCCAAGCTTAAAGCGAAACCAGGGAAGGAGTCTTTATTAGCTGAGGAGAGTAAAAAAATTGCCCAAAAAGTTCGGGAAAATGAGAAGGGCTGTCTAATGTACATACCTCACGTTTCGGTAGAAAACCCCGCTGAAATAGTTTTTGTAGAAAAGTATGCAGACCAGGAGGCTTTAGACGCCCACTTCAAAACTCCATATTTTAAGGCTCTAGCAGAGAAGTTTGGTGAGTTGCTGGATGAAGAGCCAGAATTGAAAACCTTAAAGGAACTAATTTAATAAAATTATATTTGAGGATTTTATTGCTAGAGGTGCTAGAAAGCTAAGTAAAGATTTTATGATTACTTGTTGTACTCAATTAGTGAAAAACAACCCGTTTCTGCCGGCAGTGGAGAAGGGGTTGTTTTTTCTCCTGTGGATTAAACGCTTTCGACAAATTCCCCGATCACCTTAAAATACTTCGATTGCCCGTAATAAAGGATATCGTTGTGATCTGCGCCGGGAATAATCAACATGCTCTTGTGAGAAGACCCGAGCTGCCTGTATAAAAACATGCCCTGCTTCAGCGAGACAAGCTGGTCGTGTTCCCCGTGTATAATCAGGGCTGGTATGGTTATTTTTGTCACCATCTCCACGCACTTATTGTTGAATGTTTCAGTGTCCACCCCCTGGATTAATCCGAGATTCCTGATCAGGTGAACAAAGCTGGTGAAACCGCTTTCAATGATAACTCCCTTCAGCTTATCCGGATAGCTGTAGGCCAGTTCAAGGGCCGGGATGGATCCCAACGACCTCCCCATAACGTACATGTCTTTTGAAAGGTTCTTTTCAGCCAGCGCCTCGCGCACGGCCGGAAACAGGCGGTGGGCGTCTTTAACCATATTAGAGAATGTGGGATAACCTTGACTGGCGCCATAGCCCCGGTAGTCGGCCACAACCAGATTCAGGCCTGCTTCATGGTACAACGACGCGATGTCGTCGTAATCACTGGCTATCTCACCGTTCCCATGAAAGTACAGTATCCACGGCAATTTTTCGCCAGACAGAAAAAAACGGCAGGATACAGAAATGTTCTGATCAACGGGGACAGCCAAATCAGATGCATTTTCGGGACAAGGAGTATAATCCTTGCGGGGGTATAAAAAATAGCTCAACACCTCGGGCTGGTCAATCAAAGAATAATCGATCATTCTGCTCCCTCCTCATGGACGATATAGAAAATTATACTATATGCACCCAACAAAACACCATAGGCCAGCATAGTGGCAATGAAACAAATTATATAAATTTAGAATAATATGGAAAAAAAATATAGCATTCCAACATATGAATAATCACTATAGAGGTAACCTTTAGGAAAATTATCCCATTTTTATTTGGGGGGGCGGAGGTCGTGGCGAGAGCACAAAAATCCCGGGAAGTAAATACTTTCCGGGTTGTGAAAGGAAAGAAAACTGAGTGACACCAGGTTGGCCAGACTAAATACTAATCAATTTTTTACAACAAAGGCACAGTAAGATAATAATCACAATTAACAGAAAGACAATTACACCCAGCAAGATATTTGCAATCTTAAATCTAGATAAAAAGGGTTGTAAAAGGTTTGGGAATAGGCTTAGTATTAGTGATTCAACGCTTGATTCCATATAAACTTCCCCTTTTACAATTATAATCTTTTATTATCTTCAGCATTGTGCAAGGTAAATTCTTTTAATGTATAAATAGGCAACAACAAATAATTATTATAATAATTAGAAATAAGAAAAAGCAACAACAAATGGGTAACAAGCTTTTTACACCCAGAGATTCAAAATCCAAAGCCATAGTGTCACCTCCTTTTTATTCTAATTTATTCAATTTATACAATTATTGCTACAAAATTTATAATACGTTCTTCCATCCGGTACCGGGTACCGAAATTATTAAGTTATTCAAAAAAAACGAAAACCACCTTCAAGGTGGCTTTTTCATGATATATTTGGTCTACTTATTTTACAGATATTATTTTGTCGCCAATTTCTATTTTATCTACTATATCCATTCCCTGGGTTATTTTCCCGAATACAGCGTATTGTCCATCCAGCCAGGGTGCAATATAAAACTGTGAGTCTGCGGAATTAGGGTCGCTGCTTCGCGCCATTGCCAGGGCGCCACGAACATTTTTAAGGGTGGGGGTCACCTCTAACGGTATTGTCCAATCAGGCCCACCTGTACCGTTCCCCAGCGGGTCACCGCCTTGGATCACCCAGTCCTCAACACGATGGAATGTTAAATTGTTATAAAAGTTAGATTTAAAAAGTTTTTCAAAGTTACCAACTGTGATTGGCATCAGTTTTGGGTATAATTCGGCAACTATAGCTCCCTTTGATGTTTCAATTGTTATTTTAATGGGTTCCTCCGGTAAATTTACGGATTTTGGGATTATATCTATCCTTCCGTTTTTTCCTGCACTGGGGGAATTGTAATTAACTTCTGTTCCCAGCACTTCACTAATAAACCTCAAAGGAACCACGGTTCTGTCCTTGACCAGTTCAGGGGGAGCAATGACAACTCCCCTAACAGCGCCGTCGTTGCTAACAAGTGCCACAGGATTATCTATGGTCAGAGAAATGGAAATTTTGCCTTTTGAAATAAGGACTTTTTGTGATTTGTTGTCCCATTGAACGGTACTGCCAAGAAAGCAGTATGAGAAATTGGTGATAAGCGATGGACTTACCGACAAATTTTATTGATGCAGCTAAAGCAATAAAAAATACCCAATCTATTATTATCACAGCTGGAGCTGGGATGGGCACAAAGGGAAACCCCCGGCCTAAACCGGCCAGGGGTTTTCTAAATTTAAAAGATATCCACTAAATTAATTTGTAATCCCGGTAACAGCGGGGAGACTAAAATCTCATCGTTACGGTATGCTTCATGCAAAATCCATTTCTTTTCACCGGGGGTAAATACCTCTACTACTTTGGCATCCGGGTCAACAATCCAATATTCTTTTACTCCGTATTTATAGTACAGCCTGCTTTTCTCTACTTTATCCCGGCTGGCTGTTGATGGTGACAATATTTCAATTACTAAATCCGGCGCGCCTTTGATGTTATATTCGGTAATAATATCCAAACGATTGGCAGATATAAAGAGTATGTCAGGCTGTGGTTTTTCTGTTTCACTTAGAACAACGTCAAATGGCGCATGAAATAATTTACCCAGTTTGTTTTTGCGGATAAAATCTAAAATTGCATAGACTAGGTTTGTGCTTACTTCCTGGTGGGTAGCTCGTGGTGATGGAACCAATATCAATTCACCCCCGATTAGCTCATACTGGTTGTCGTCATTAATTTTTAAGTAATCTTCATAAGTATATAACTTGTTAGGAGTTTCTTGCATGTCAGAAGCCTCCTTATTACTTTTCTTTTGGAGCTAACCCAATAACCTGATAGCCTTGTTCTTCTGCTAGTTCAAAGATTAATGGGGGAAGATCGTCGGGTAAAAATACTAATGTGCTTTTTAATTCTTCCATAGTTAAAGGTTTACCATCAATGAAAAAAGTTAGTACACCTTTTTCGTCTACTTAGCATATTTTGCCTTCATCGTTAATTACTTTAATCACTGAATACCAAACCTTTCCTTATCCTTTCTCATTTGCTCCCGGATAGCGTGTAATCCATATTGCTGCAAGTAAACTCTACCTAGTTCAACCTTGTTTAATTCTTCCAGAAGTTCTACTAAATCAGCATGTTCATTAACAGGAATTCTAATTGATACATCTTTAACTAATCTATCGCGTTCAAGCTGTGTTGCTGTTCTTTTTCTGGCCAATTCAAATCCCTCCTACTATGAGATATTATACCAGTGTTTTGCCCGTGAGTAAACCGGGGAGGGGATAAATCCCCACCCGGTAGTAATCCAGTTTCTTGAAAGAAATACCACCCTGATAGTGGGGGGACCGACGGGCAATTTAAAGAACTGAATAATCTCAAAGAGCAGTTAGACAAGTTTGTGAAGTAGGTAGATGAAAAGATAACGTCTATCTACTGCTGTTTTACTTAGGTCTGATTCTATTTCATGGCGATTAGTTTTTCAAGGAGGTATTATATGGGGAACAGTCTGAAATAGATACGGTGAAGCAATCGGAACATCATAGTTGACCCCGGCCACGGCGGGGGCGATCCTGAGCCGTCGATCCGAAAGATGACGACAACCTGTAATATAATTTCACCAACTCTATTACTTTCATATTTCAGTAATGAGCAGATAAAGAAGGTTTACATCTTCAAAAGGATAACAAGACATTGCCAAAACGCGATTTTATGCCGTCAGAGGGTATGGAGGAAGGCAAGGATTATGAAGAATACGCGCCTGAGTTTGATGTACAGGTTAAAGTCGCAAGTGAAATGCCGTCTGGCCGCTCTTATTATATGGAATTGGCTAAAGAACTCTACGGAGTTAAGGCAATAGACTTGGAGACGCTTTGGGATGTTATGGAAACCGGTAAATTCCCGCCCAAAGAAATTATCCTTGACAGGCTGTTTAACCGGAACGGTGAGCAGCCCCCCACGGATCAGCCCCCACAGCCAGGGCAGCCGCCCCAAGAACAGATCATCCCACCGCAGGAAGGCATGATGCCTCCGGGTGAACAAATGTCGCCCGATGTGGCACAAATGCCTCCACAAATGTTCCCGCCCCAACAGCCCCAACAACCTCAACAGTCTCCCATGCCTGGAAACTTGCCGCCTAATCTCCTTCAGCTCTTGATGAACGGGGGAATGCCGGGTGGCAGATAAACAGATTGATACCCAAAAAAATTGCAGATTAAGAGGATGGCAGGTAGTGGAATGAGTTCTCCATTGCAGAAAACCTATCTTTGAAGAGAGAAAACCCGGCCACGCCACGGAAGCCGGATAGTAATGTTAATGCTTATTTTTAATAGGTGCTGTGTTTTCCTTTTTGATCTGAGTCAAAACCACCAGGTCTAAAGAACGGAGGTCTAAAAGGTGGTCTAAAAGGCGGTCTGAACGGCGGTCTAAAAGGTGGTCTAAAAGGTGGTCTAAAAATTGGCCCAAATCCAAATGCCACAAAAATCACCCCCTTTTTTTACCATAATATTCATGGACAGTTTTAACGTGCAGTAAAAAAGAGAT
Organism: Peptococcaceae bacterium BRH_c4b; assembly: GCA_000961595.1. Lineage (GTDB taxonomy): Bacteria > Bacillota > Desulfotomaculia > Desulfotomaculales > Desulfocucumaceae > Desulfocucumis. Next base: position 3,555 of record LADO01000016.1, on the reverse strand, counting down.
TTTTATAGTTTTTAAACCAAATAAAGAAGGGCAGTTGAAATAATCTGCATCACTAGCAATCCGGTAAGTAGGGCGCTTCCATATTGGTTAAAAAAATCCCGGGAAGTAAATACTTTCCGGGTTGTGAAAGGAAAGAAAACTGAATGACACCAGGTTGGCCTAACAAATACTAAATAATTTTTTACAACAAAGGCACAGTATGATAATAAGCACAATTAACAGAAAGACAATTACACCCAACAAGACATTTGTAATTGTAAACCTAGATAAAAAGGGTTGTAAAAGGTTTGGAAATAGGCTTAGTGTAGGTGATTCAACTTTTGATCCCATATATTTCCTCTTTTTGTAATAATCTTTTGTCATCTTCAGCATTGTGAAAGGCAAATTTTTACCAACGTATAAATAGGCAACAACAAATAATTATTATAATAATTAGAAAAAAGAAAAGGCAACAACAGATTGGTAAGAAACTTTTACTACCCAGAAAATCAAAATCCAAAGCCATAGTGCCACCTCCTTTTTTTCTAATTTATTCAATTTATATAATTATTGCTACAAAATTTACATTATTTTTCAAATATAGTCGCCCTTGCAGCGCTGGCAGGAACGGTTTAGGATGGAGATTAAACGGGGCAAATTAATCCGGCTTTAAGCCTAACCACGCGGAAAGATGCGGAAAAATTCTATGGCTGGACGCGGCCTAATAATACGGGGAGGTTTTTTAATTAATGGCATTTCTGAATGGATTTAAGGTGGACGACTTCAAATTTGACCCTACCCCGATTTGATGGACACGGGGAATGGCTGGTAAAATAAGATCAGCGGAGGTGTCCATCATGAAGCGTTATGATAAACATTTTAAAGAAGAAGCAGTTCGCCTTGTACTGGAACGGCCAGCACCAGCAGTAGCCAAAGAACTAGATATTCATGAGAATACCCTTTACAAATGGATCGGTCAGTATAAGAAGCACAAGGAACAAGCCTTTCCCGGTAGCGGTAAACTTATGCCAGAGGACGAAGAAACCAGGCGTTTAAAGAAAATGATAGCCGACTTGCAGGAGGAAAACGCTATTTTAAAAAAGGCCACAGCCATCTTCGCAAAACACCAGAAATAGCATACCGATTTATTAAACAGCACCGCTTCGAATTTCGGGTGAAGAAGATGTGCGTGGCTTTAGAAGTGTCTCGAAGCGGGTACTACGCCTGGCTAAAACGACCGGAAAGCAGACTAAAAATCCAAAATAGAGAACTGCTAAAAAAAATCCGTAAAATCTACACGGTTTCCCGGGGTACTTACGGTAGTCCTAGAATAACAAAGGCTTTGAACAAGGAAGGGACTACCTGCGGCAGAAACCGGATAGCCCGCCTGATGCGGGAGAATGGCATTGTCGCTCGGTCTAAGAGAAAATACAAAGCAACAACTAACTCAAAACATAATTACCCGGTTGCTGAAAACCTGGTTAATCAGAACTTTACTGTAGATAGGCCAAACAAGGTATGAGTAGCCGATATTACCTATATCCCAACTGATGAAGGGTGGCTATACCTTGCTGGAGTTGAGGATCTTTTCCACCGTAAAATTGTAGGCTGGGCCATGGACAGCACCATGACCCGTCAGCTAACATTGGATGCCATAAGACAAGCAGTCTGGCGTTACCGTCCACCAGCAGGTCTTATTCATCACTCAGACCGTGCAACTCAATATGCAAGTAATGAATATCAACGGGCATTAAAGGATTATGAAAATGATACCAAGCATGAGCCGCAAGGGTAACTGTTATGACAATGCTTGTATGGAATCGTTTTTTGGAACACTGAAGCGGGAATTGATTTATGGAAACCGCTTCAGGAGAAGGGCAGAAGCTCGCCAGGCTATCTTTGAGTATATTGAAGTCTTTTATAACCGCATAAGACTGCAATCTGCTCTTGGATATATGTCGCCAGTGGAATACGAGCATATTTTTAAACTGGTGGCATAGTAAAGTTTCTCAATAGCAGGAAAACCCAGTGGCCGTTCATCAGAGCGAAGCGTAGACCCTTGATACGGAGCCCGTGTTAGCCTTTCTTGGCAAGGGGTCCAAGCGAAAGCGTGGGTGCCCTTTAGGCCCCTGAAAACACGGGTGCGAGGCTCCAATGTCAAGGGCGGTCACGGTGCTTATCTAATACTGGTCGAATTATGAGGATTTAAGTAACCTACATTAAAAATGAAAATCTATGTAATCAGGAGAAACTAGCCATTTACCGTGTCCATTTTAGCGGGGCAAGCTTACTCCCATGGTACCTTGTGGGCTCAGACACTCACAGACAATTTTTACCATAGCAATAAAGGTTTCCAAGACTTTATTTCAAAGTACAATTTAAATTTTAGACCGATAAATAAATTTGATAGTATAGCGATTGAGGAACGCCAGAAATTATTGTTTGAAATGGTGAAGATAATTTGGGGATAGCGAGTAAATACCAACCGAAGTATAACCATAGCGGATTTCTATGGTTACAAAAACTAATAAGCCGCATTCCCTTATGCAAAGGGTTCGCGGCTTTTACAGTACCCGCATCGTAACCAAAAAGGGCATAAAAAAAGCAAGTAGAAACCTACTCGCTTTTGCGAACGTATATTTGTAATGTTAGTCCGATTTAGATGCACCGATATGGGGCTTAAAATTAAGCATAACAATGACTCTAATATATCCCGTATGGCTATGGAGGTTATGAGATTTTCAATATTTTCAGCAGTTTGCAGCAGTCTAATATTCCTTCGTCAAATTAAAAACAAGGCGGTAACCTAAAAAGCTAAAATAAAACGCCAAGGGGTACTCCACTAAACGTTCCATATTTTTGAATATCAAAACCGCCGCTTTTTCTAACAGTGGCTTTGTGTAATTATTTGTTTGGCAATAATGTAGGACTGTCCTGCGATGGTGATTCGTTCTACTCCTGTTTTTCCAGTGCCATCTCCGGCGCAAGATTTAGAACAAAATCTCGAATCGCTTTTGCACTGCTCAATGCCTGCCGCATATCCCTTTCTTCCAGCATCAGCTCCATTGGGTATCTTGGCTGAACGCCGTAAGCCGTCAGGTCGGAGCATTGGTCGGCTATCTTTTTAAAGGTATCGGACAAATCCGAACAGAGTTTGCGCAATTCATTTAAATCATGTATCTTGGGCGGATTTATACCGTGCAAAACAAGATAACCCTTAAGGTATTTCTCGGCGGATTGATGGCAGTGATAGCAGATAATTCACAGGGACAGGATGCATGTTGAGTAAATATTCGGCACTGCTTAAATCCATTTCCGCAAGCCTTTGCCATTCCTGCGCGCGGGTGTGCTTATCCATACAGCACCATGCCCTCTTGGGCTATTTGCCGCTCAATGGTGGGAGTGGATTTGCGTTGGTTAAACTTATTTTTTTTGCTGACTATCACATCCACAGGCATTGTTTTTTTATCCCGGATTGCTCTGTGGATCAACCTCATTGCGTCAATTTCCCGAAGATCTGTATTCTCTGACATCACCACATAAATATCCAGGTCTGAATCAGCATGCGGCGTACCG
>LADO01000003.1 GCA_000961595.1 Peptococcaceae bacterium BRH_c4b | reverse complement strand
CCCAGTTCCTTTTTGAAATACTCTGTCTCAACAAAAGGAAGGTCGGGCACGCCGTGCGGGAACATCACTATTTTCTCCCGGGGCACGTAGTATATCTCTCTAAGAATTTCAATGGCTTTGTTGCTCATGACAACGACCCGCTGGGAGCGTTGGATAACCTCAATGAGGGAAGTATAATAACCCAGGGTGGGTTGTTGCAGTACCGTGTGGATAGTCGTAATCACCGGTTTTTTCAGCTTTTCCAGCAGCCGTGCAATATGGCGGCCCTCCGGACCGCCGAACAGGCCAAATTCATGCTGCAGATTGACTGCTTGTAAATCAGCTGCATTGATGTGCCCTGCGGCTGTGGTATAGTCGGATACTTTATTTCTGTCAAAGACAAAATCAACTTCAGGTGGGTAGTTACCCGAGGGGAGTCCTTCCACTGCTACAATTTTTCCGGCTGATGCATACAGGTTTTGATAGGAAGTGAATAAATTATGCGTAAAAGTAGCAATCCCACACTCTTTCGGTATATATGAGCTGATAAAACACGGGTTTATTTCTTTATGATGCAAAAATAAATCACCTCCATTAGAATATTCTGTATTTTGTTTATACCGGTGCTCCTCCCTGCTTTGTGCATCATTTTATTTTCTCTCCATAAAACGGTCCATTAATACTGTAATTTGCATTACATACTTACATGGGACTCCTCGGCTTTTCCAAGCACATGGCGACAAGGTCACTGATGCGGGCAGTACCGGCGCACATGACCTTGTCCGCGCCGCCCCAGTAAATCTTTACCGTGCCGTCCTCCTCTGGAACAGCCCCACAGGTAAAAACCACGTTGTGCACATAACCCGTAACCTCCCAGGGGTCTTCAGGCTGGAGAATCCACTCGTCAGCCACACCCAGGATTCGCGACGGGTCGTGCAGGTCGTGGAGAATCGCGCCCAGCCTGTAAACAGCCCCGTCCATGGTGCGAAAGACGCCGTGATAGATGTTCAGCCAGCCGTTTTCCGTCCTAAAAGGTGTGGCGCCGGGGCCTATTTTCATTTCATCCCAGTGGTAGCCGGCAGGCTTTACAATGACCTTTGAGTCACCCCAGTGAACAAGGTCGGGAGAGTAGGAGATCCACATGGACCAGGGGCTAATTTCGGAATGGGGGCGGTCCAGCCGGACGTAACGCCCGCCGAACTTCTGCGGGAAGAGCACTACGTTGCGCAAGTCCGCCTGCGTGATCAGGGAAATTCGCTCGATGGCTTCAAAGTCCCTGGTCCTGGCCAAGCCGATTCTCACCCCGTGCCTGGAATAGGCGCTGTAGGTGATCAGAAAATCGCCGTCAAGCTGGCAGATGCGCGGGTCCTCAACGCCGTATTCCTCGTACTCGCCCAAAATCCCGTCCCGCGACGGGATCATGAAAGGCTCGGGCCGTACTTTAAAAGAATAGCCGTCTGCACTTTCAGCCAGGCCCAGGATGGAGCGGCCGTTTAAGAGGTGCGAGCGAAAGATCATAAAATAACGGCCATTTGCTTTCACCACACCCGCGTTGTGAACCGTGGCCACGGGGTAGGGGACATCGTCTCTGGTCAGGATCGGGTTCCCGGCGTACCTCTTGACAACCGGCTCCCACTTTTTCGAGCTCATTGCAAAGCCTCCCGGCACTTAATCTTTTTTTTGTCGATAATTTTACGATAAACGCTCAAATAATCCTCCACCATGCGTTCTCTTGAAAATCTCTCCTCCACTATCTTCCTGCACTTCCGGCGCGATATCGCATCCAGGCTGCACACCGCCTCTGCCGCAGAACTAACGTCGCCGACCAGGAAACCGTTGGCCCCGTTTTCAATGATCTCCGGCATAGAGCCCCTGTTGTAAGCCACCACAGGCGTTCCGCAGGCACCCGCCTCCACAACAGAAAGCCCGAAGGGCTCGTTGAAATTGATTGGGTGAAGCAGTGCCCTCGCTCCGCCAAGCAGCGTATTTCTGATCTCCGGCCCCGCGACACCTGCATACCTGACCCTGGCACCGTCGAGGTGGGGCTCGACCGCCGATCTGTAATAATCCCTGTCCTGGATGACACCCGCCAGAATCAGCATCATCCCGGTCTGCCTTGCAATTTGGATCGCCTCTGCGGCCCCCTTGTCGTGGTGAATGCGGCCGAAAAAAAGCAGATAGTCCCCTGGCGTCTCCTGAAAAGTAAAGTTTTCCAGGTCGATCCCGTGATAGACCGTGGCAATGTAGTCAAGCTCCGGCGAGCGGTCGGCGTTGCTTATAGCTACGTAGTGCGTCTTGCGGTTGTATTTTCTGTATACTGGAAGGATCTTCGGTGATGAGAACCCGTGGATGGTGGTGAGCACCGGGGTGTCCGTAAGGCCTGAATAAGTGAGGGGCAGAAAATCAAAATGATTGTGGATCAAATCGAAATCCCCCGCCCTTTCAAACAGCTCGGATATGTGAAGACACTCCCAGACTTTTGGGTCAAGGCTCTTGTCCTCCTCATAGGACATTGGCGCGATGGCGTGGAGCTTTGCCTGTGTTACGGAGTCGGCTGTGGCGAAAAGAGTCACGTCAATCCCCCTGGCAACAAGTCCCTCGGTAAGCAGCGACACCACCCGCTCCCAGGGGCCGTACCCCAGCGGGGGAGTCCTCCAGGCTATGGGAGAAAGCATGGCAATCTTCATCGCTTTAAAACCTCCACCTGAATTATTTAAATCCATTTAACTTTCTACACAATAGATGTATTAATATAGCATGCGATTGCTTCAATTCTACCCTGAATCTTATATTCACCCATGTTAGCCGGAACCATAATACTACTGCCTTTTATCAAGTGTATTAAACCATCCTCATATATTAGCTGTCCTTTTCCATCAACTATATAAATTAGCACAAACACCTTTAATGACTTGAAAACATGCATATTCTCAACTATCCATTTTTCAACAGCAAAGTGATTACATGATATTAATATTGTTTTTACAAGATCATTTTCCCTAACTACATTAGGTACAGTTTGATAATTTCCCCCATTAAATTCGATAACATCAATAGCTTTTTCTAGATGCAATTCCCTCTTATTGCCATCAAGTCCAATTCTATCATAGTCATAAATTCGATAAGTAATATCTGAGCTTTGCTGAACTTCAAGTAATAATATTCCTTTCCCTAAGGCATGTACTGCACCACTGGGAATAAAGAAAAACTCTCCTGCTTTAACAGGAACTCGTACTAACAATTCATTCCATCGATTCTCTCTTGCTAGTTCCGCAAATTCTCTCCTGTCTTTTGCACGATGACCGATTATTATCGCGGCACCAGGCGCCGAATCTATAATATACCAGCATTCTGTTTTACCGCTTCCACCCTTCTCATTTATCATAGCATATTCATCACCGGGATGAACCTGAACAGATAAATCATCATTTGCGTCCAGCAGCTTAACCAGGAGTGGAAATTTTTCTAAATGGAACTGGGAAAACCATTTTGAGTGTGTTTTCATTACTTCACTTAGAAATTTTCCAGAAAGTTCCCCGTTCATGATTGGGCTTTTACCTTCAGGATAATCTGATACAATCCAGGCTTCCCCAATATGTCCTTTTGGTTTTTTGCAATTAAAAATTTGCTCTAATCTAGAACCGCCCCATATTCTTTCTTTAAATACTGGTTCAAATATAAGAGGATATGGTTTCATATTTATTACCTCCTTTTTATTACCTCCTTCAGTTGGTGCATCAAAAAAGTTCTTAGATAAAGGGTTATTGCGTTAAATATTTACTCATGATAAGTAATTCTACCAATCCTAGTATATACCTCCAGCCTGTATGGTATAATTGTATTTATTGGAAGGGGGGATTACTGTGCCTTTCGCAGTTATTATGGCCGGCGGCAGGGGAGAAAGGTTCTGGCCGCGGAGCAGAATGGCCAGGCCAAAGCAATTCTTGAACCTCATCGGCGAAAAGACCATGCTGCAGCTGACCGTAGAAAGAGTCGAGGACCTGGTCGGAATATCGGACACCTATGTCGTGGCCGGTGCGGAATTTAAAGACACCATCCTGGAGCAGGTCCCTAAGTTGCCCGAAGAAAACATCATTATCGAGCCGTTTGGCCGGGACACTGCCGCAGCCATAGGGCTGGCCGCCCTGGTCCTGGGGCAAAAAAACCCCCGGGAGGTCATGATTGTTCTGCCGGCCGACCATTATATCGGCAACGTGCGCCATTTTCAAGAAGTACTGAGAAGTGCCGTAGCCACCGCAGGCCGGGGAGATAAAATAGTTACCCTGGGCATCACCCCCCACAGCCCTGAAACCGGGTACGGCTACATTCACCGCGGCGAGTTGATTGACACCTTTGCCGGAATACCGGCCTACCAGGCCGTCCGCTTCCTGGAAAAGCCGGACCGCGCCCGCGCCCTGGAGTTCCTCTCCAGCGGGGACTACCTCTGGAACAGCGGCATGTTTGTTTGGCGAATCGACATGCTACGCGAAAAAATAGAAAAACACATTCCCTCACTTGCAAAGGGGCTTAAGGAAATCAAAGACAGCCTAGGGAATGACCACTACGAAAAAACGGCTAAAAAAGTCTACTCGGAACTACCAAAAGTCTCAATAGATTATGGCATAATGGAACGTGCCGACAACGTTTTAGTCATTCCCTGCGACTTCGGGTGGGACGACATCGGGAGTTGGACCGCCCTGGAAAGATACATTGAAAAGGACGAACTCGGCAATGTTCTGCACGGCGAAGGGGTCTTGGTGGATACGGTCAATACCTGTGTTATCTCCAAGGACAAGACCGTGGCACTGTTAGGAATCGAAAACCTGATTATTGTAAACGACCATGACAGCTTGCTAATCTGCCACAAAAGCCGGGCACAAGAGATAAAAAAGGTCGTGCAGGCATTGAATGATCAAGGGTTTGACAAGGTGCTATAAAATGGTGCCGATAAAATGGTAAAATGGTGCCGGTTGTTGAATTGTTGAATTCCTTTTTTATTCAATCATTTTGACGTTTTCATATATGAGTTCTTTTTCCTGACGTGTAATCATCCTTTCAATAACATAAGCAATTAAAGCTATTCCAGGTATATTTATAATAAATCTTGTAAGCATAAACTTCCATCCCATCGAAGACGCTTCAAACAGTAGCATTGGTATCTTAGTAGTAGACCATGCCCCGATAAAAATTAGTATATTTGAAAACTTACTTCCCTTTTTAATTAAGACCGCAGCTATAGGGAAAGCTGCATATAGTGGCCCGGCGGCAACAGAACCCATTACAAAAGAAATAGTTATGCCTAGTAAACCTGATCCCTGAGTATACGACTCGTTGCTTAACGCCGTCATACCGTGTTGCCTTCCCTGTCGTTGTACGAGGTCGTAACCCCGGACTGGTGGCCTGCGTTTTCCCCTGTCAACGCTTCACGTGTAGCCTCACGGTTACCCGCGCATGACTCGGGGTCGTAATGGTAAAGTACAGCTACTCCTTTCACGTGGGGCTCTTTCATCCCCTTCTCTATGCCGGTTTATCCCGGCGCTTTCATAACGTCCCCCTCTCATCCCTAAAGGGGAACGTTGCGTCACGCTCAAGGTCTTTTTCCTTTGGTGCAGGTTTTTAATAATAATCGTGGAAATAATCCTATTAATAAATGCATGAAAAATGTGTACCGGGGGGAAGGCCTATGAAGCAGACAACAGGAGAAACGGGACAAAAAAATATAGGTCCATCTACCCCGGGCAAAGTGGTTTCTGTCCGGGGCAGTGTTGTTGATGTCCGCTATACCGGCCCACTCCCTGCGCAGCATAATCAGCTGACAACAGGTGACCATGGTGAAATTAAGATTGAGGTAACCGCGCACCTGGACATGGCAACAATAAGGGGCATTGCCATAACCCCCACCCAGGGGCTGGCCCGGGGCGCCGAGGTGCTGGACACCGGCCACCCGTTTAAAGTCCCGGTGGGCAGGCGACTTTTGGGACGGATGCTGAACATATTTGGCGACACCATTGACGGTGGAGCAAAGCTAACCGGCGGGGATTGGCGCTCCGTTCACCAGGCACCGGTCAGTCTGACCAAGCGGGTCACCACCTCGGAGATATTCGAAACCGGCATCAAAATTATTGACCTTTTGGCGCCGCTGGAACGGGGTGGCAAGGGCGGGCTGTTTGGGGGCGCAGGAGTTGGTAAGACCGTCCTGATCAACGAAATGATTCACAACACGGCAGGCCTTCATGAGGGGGTTAGCTTTTTCTGCGGTATCGGAGAGCGCTGCCGGGAGGCAGAGGAGCTTTACCGGGAAATGAAAGAGGCCGGGGTGCTGGATAAAACCGTCATGGTTTTTGGCCAGATGAATGAGCCGCCCGGCGCCAGGTTCCTGGTGGGCCACGCGGCGCTGACCATGGCCGAGTATTTTAGGGATGAGGAGAGACAGGATGTGCTGCTCCTGATTGATAATATTTTCCGCTTCATCCAGGCCGGGGCTGAGGTTTCCGGTCTAATGGGACAGATCCCTTCCCGGGTTGGTTACCAGCCCACCCTGGGGACAGAGTTGGCCCGGCTTGAAGAACGGATTTGCAATACTGCCAACGGCGCAATTACCTCGGTGCAGGCGGTTTACGTTCCAGCTGATGATTTTACCGATCCTTCCGCCGTCCACACCTTTTCCCACCTGTCGTCTTTAATCGTGCTGGCGCGGGAAAGGGCCAGCGAGGGGCTATATCCCGCCGTAGACCCCCTGCAATCCGGGTCGAAAATGCTGGTGCCTCATATTGTGGGCAACCGGCACTTCCAGACGGCACAGGAAATCCGCAAAACCCTGGCCAGTTATAGGGAATTAAAGGACATCATCGCTATGCTGGGGCTGGAAGAACTCTCCCTGGAAGACCGCAAACTGGTGTCCCGGGCCCGGCGCCTGGAGCGCTACTTAACCCAGCCCTTCTTTACCACAGAGCAGTTTACCGGGCACGAAGGCAAACAGGTCAGCCTGGAAGATGCCCTGGACGGGTGCGAACGCATTTTAAACGACCAATTTTCCGGTTACCCGGAGAAATCCCTGTACATGATCGGAAAAATTAGCGAGGCGAAAAAATAATGAAGCTGAAGGTGATGCTTCCCACTGAATTATTTCTGGAAGAAGAAGTGCGCAAGGTATCGGCAGAGGCTGAAAACGGTGCTTTTTGCCTTCTGCCCCGCCACATTGACTTCGTCACCTCCCTGGTGCCCGGACTTTTATCCTTTGAAACAACGGATGGCCGGGAAACATTTCTGGCCATTGATGAAGGCACACTGGTCAAATGCGGCCCGGAGGTACTTGTTTCAACCAGACACGCCGTACGGGGCCCTAATCTGGGTAGTTTAAGACAGACAGTTGAAAAGGAATTTAAGGCCCTGGATGAGGGGGAGAAGCAAACCCGCTCTGTTATGGCCAGCCTGGAAGCTAGCTTCGTCAGACGCTTCATTAAATTGGAGGATAAAACTCATGGCTGACCCGCCGCAAAACGATGGCCTTCAAAACGGCAACGACGGCCTGGCCGAAAAAATAGGCAAGAAAGAAAACCGCAAGATCCGGGCCCGGCAGCAGCAGGGCAGTGTTTGGTTTGGGCTGGGTATGCTAGGCATGATCGGTTGGTCGGTGGCCATCCCCACTTTATTGGGCATAGCCCTGGGGGTTTGGATTGATGGGAAATGGCCGGGCCGTTTTTCCTGGACTTTAATGCTGCTGGTGGGCGGCTTAATGATGGGGTGCGCCAATGCCTGGTACTGGGTTGAAAAAGAGAGAAAACGTGACTGATCATGGCAGCATATGGGGGCGAAGAAGATGACAGCCAGTCCATGTCAATTATTGGCAGCGTTTGTGGCAGGAACCGGCCTGGGGCTGTTCTTTTTCGGGGGTCTGTGGCTTACAGTGCAGCTCCTGCCCATATCAAGACGACCAGGGCTGCTGACAGTCACCAGTGTAATTTTACGCATGGGCATCAGCCTTATTGGCTTTTACCTGGTGATGGGAGGCCGGTGGGAACGCCTTTTGGTATGTTTAGCGGGCTTTGTGCTGGTACGGTATATACTGATCCGGCGAACAGGTCCCGTAAAGATTAGAGCTGGCAGTATATCTGGAAGGAGGGATGGCAATGAGTCTGAGTCCTGACGCCGTTTTGTTCTGGCACTGGAAATTTTTTTCCTTGAACGCCACCATACTCTATACCTGGGTGATCATGGGACTGCTGCTGGTTTTGTCCTGGCTGGCAACCCGCAAGCTAACAGCGGATACCAAAATGACCCGCTGGCAAAACTTTCTGGAAGCCCTGGTAACCTACATGAGGGACCAAATCAGGGAGATAAGCCGGCAGGACCCGGGGCTGTACCTCCCCTTTGTCGGCTCGCTCTTTTTATTCATTGCTGTCTCAAATTTACTCATTATCGTGCCGGGCTATGAGCCGCCGACGGGCTCATTATCCACCACCACAGCTCTGGCCCTGTGTGTATTGCTCAGCGTGCCTATCTTTGGCATAGCCCAGAAAGGCCTGTTAGGGTACTTAAAGCATTATATAAAACCGTCTGTGATCATGCTGCCCTTTCATATAATTGGGGAAATAAGCCGTACCCTCTCCCTGGCTGTCCGACTTTACGGGAACATCATGAGCGGCAGTGTTATTCTGGCGATACTTTTGGGCATTGCCCCCATCTTTTTTCCTATTATCATGGAGGCCCTTGGTCTCCTGACCGGGCTAATCCAGGCCTATATTTTTGCTATACTGGCTGTGGTCTATATCGCTTCGGCCACGGCCTCCCAGGAAGAGGAACAAAAAAAACAGCAATCCAATCAGGAAAGTTTAATTAAGTAAGGAGATGGTTGATATGGACAACATCGGGATGATCGCCATGGTATCCATAATTATGTCGGGGCTGACAATTGCCATCGGCTCCATTGGACCGGCACTGGCTGAAGGCCGGGCTGTGGCCCAGGCACTGAATTCCATCGCCCAGCAGCCGGATGAGGCCAACACCATCAGCCGGACGCTGTTTGTTGGCCTGGCCATGATTGAGTCACTTTCCATTTACTGCTTTGTGGTTTCCCTGATTCTTATTTTTGCCAATCCCTTCTGGAAATTAGTGGTGGCCAGCATCGGAGGTTAATTATGAACGTCGACTGGTTTACGGTGATTGCCCAAATCATCAATTTCCTAGTGTTTGTTTTCCTTTTGAAGCGCTTTTTGTATGATCCCGTCACCAAATCAATGGACCAGCGGGAGGCAAATATTGAAGCCATGCTGGCAGAGACCGCTAAAAAAATGGCGGACGCCGAAAACCTGGCCCAATCCTATCAGGAACAGATCAAAGAATTGGCCGGGCAACGTGAAGAAAAGCTTGGGGAAGCCCGTGCTGAGGCTGATAACCTGCGCAAAGAATTGCTTCAAAAGGCACGGGATGAGGCTGGGGCAAGTCAGGCTAAATGGTATGAGGAGATACAGCAGCAAAAGGAATTATTTATACAGGAGCTTCGCCAGCGGGCCGGCAAACAGGTTTACAGCATTGCCAGACTCGCCCTGGAGGACCTCGCCGGGGCCGATCTCAACCGGGCCATGGTGGACAGTTTTATCAGGCAGTTCGACTCACTGGATCAAAGTACCCTGGCACAGTTTGCCGGGGCGATCCAGGATGCAGGAGGAACAGCAGTGCTTAATAGTGCCTTTGACCTGGAACAAGGGGAAAGGCAAAAAATAATTGATACATTAGTGAAGCCATTTAAAGGAATCCAGGTGCGCTTTGAAACTACACCGGAGCTGCTTTGCGGTATCGAAATGAACGCCCATGGCCGACAGGTAGCATGGAACCTGGATGGCTATCTAAAGAGCCTGGAAGAAGATTTTGGAAGGATACTGGAAGAAGAAAACCAGGCTAAGACACAGAATCAAGTTAAAACACAAGCCGATACCCGGTTAGAGAAAGAAAAGGTCGGCTGAGGGTGAAAAATGGAAACAAAAGAGATACTGAATGAAATATTTACCACTTTTGACCGGGTAAACCAAAACCACCGGGCGGAATTGCACGGGCAGGAGACCGGCGTGCTGGTTTATGTAAACGATGGGATAGCCCGGGTTCAAGGCTTGCCCGGGGTAAAGTTGGATGAACTGGTGCGTTTTCCCGGAGACCGCCTGGGAATGGCCTTCAATTTGGACCCCGATGAAGTGGGTGTGGTGCTGCTGGATGTGGGTGAAGATTTAAAGTCCGGCTCCACTGTACAGCGCACCGGCCGGGTTCTGGATGTACCGGTGGGAGAGGCCCTGCTGGGCCGGGTTGTAGATGCCACCGGCCGTCCCCTGGACAACCGTGGCCCGGTGCGGGCTGCGGAACGGCGCCCGGTGGAGCGGAAAGCGGCAGCCATCATGGACCGTGCGCCTGTGACTGTACCCCTGCAGACAGGAATTAAAGTGGTGGATGCCATGATCCCCGTGGGCCGGGGCCAGCGCCAGCTGATCATAGGAGACCGCCAGACCGGTAAAACTGCCATTGCCCTGGATACCATGATCAACCAAAAGGGCAAGGATGTGCTCTGCATTTACTGCGCCATCGGGCAAAGGGGCACCGCCGTGGCCAAACTGGTAGACGACCTGCACGCATATGGGGCCATGGAGTACAGCATCGTGGTGGTGGCTGACGGGGCCGACCCGGCCGGCCTGCAGTTCATTACCCCCTACGCCGCAACCAGCATAGCGGAATACTTCATGGAGCAGGGGCGCGATATTCTTATTATTTACGATGATCTGACCCGGCACGCCCAGGCCTACCGGGAAATGTCCCTGTTGATGCGGCGACCTCCGGGGCGGGAAGCCTTTCCGGGAGACATCTTTTATATTCACTCCCGCCTGCTTGAACGCTCCACCCATTTAAATGCAAAACGCGGGGGCGGCTCACTGACCGCACTGCCCATAGTTGAAACCGAAGCGCAGAACCTGGCCGCCTACATTCCTACAAACCTCATCTCTATTACCGACGGACAAATTTACCTTTCCCCCGTACTGTTCCAAAAGGGTGTGCTGCCGGCAGTGGATGTAGGTAAATCTGTGTCCCGGGTTGGTGGCAAAACTCAGCTGCCCGCCTACCGGTCGGTGGCCGGCGACCTGCGCCTGTCTTACGCGCAGTTTGAGGAGCTGGAGGCCTTTTCCCGCTTCAGCATGCGGCTGGACGAAGAGACCCGCCGCACCTTGGAGCACGGCAAGCGGGTACGGGAAATACTAAAGCAGCCACAGTATAAGCCTATTCCTATCCCTGAGCAGATTGCTGTTCTGCTGGCAGTAACCAGCGGTGTTTTTGATGACCTGCCCCTGGAGCAAATTGAAGGAGCCGCTGGGAAACTGCGCCAGGCCTTACAGGATCTGCCGGACTTATCCCGGCTGATGGAGGCCGGGGAAAAACTAAGCGCCGGGCACAGAAGTACCCTTATAGATGCGGCTAAAAATATATCAAACCTGATGAAAGAGGCCGGGCAGAATGCAGACAGTTGAAGCCCTGAGGGAAAACATAAACAGTGTGGAAGACCTGCACACTGTGGTGAAAACCATGAAGACCCTGGCTGCAGTCAGCATACGCCAGTATGAGAGAGCGGTGGAATCTCTGTCCGGCTACTACCGGAATATCGAGCTGGGGCTGCATGTGGTACTGAAAGATGGGGTTGAGGAAGTTTTTAAACAGATCGGCTCCCAAGGGGATGTTCCCTGCGCCATCATACTGGGCTCCGACCAGGGTTTGTGCGGCCGCTTTAACGAGCAGATTGTAAATTATGCCCTTGATTCGCTGAACGGGATGGAGCCCCGCAAGGATAAGCGTTTATTGCTATGTGTAGGGGTGCGGGCCGGTGCTCACCTGGAAGAGGCGGGCCAGCAGGTGGATGAGTACTTCTCCGTTCCTGGTTCCCTGAAAGGGGTCACACCTTCGGTGCAAAGCATTTTGATAAAACTGGATGAACTACAGGCAAAGCGCGGTTTAAGCCGGATATTAGTTTATTACAACGAGTCCCTTCCTGGAGCCAAATATCGTTCCAGTACCATGCATCTCCTGCCCCTTGACCGGGCCTGGCTGGAAAACATCACCAAACTATCCTGGCCCACCCGGATTCTGCCTATTTTTACAATGGACAGAAGCCATCTTTTTGACTCCCTGATTCGACAGTACCTCTTTGTTTCCGTGTACCGTGCCCTGGCCGAGTCCCTGGCTTGCGAGAACGCCGCCCGCCTGTCCTCCATGCAGGTTGCCGGCAAGAACATTGAAGAGCGG
The DNA here is from genome assembly GCA_000961595.1 of Peptococcaceae bacterium BRH_c4b. Taxonomy (GTDB): domain Bacteria; phylum Bacillota; class Desulfotomaculia; order Desulfotomaculales; family Desulfocucumaceae; genus Desulfocucumis. The sequence continues at coordinate 82,898 of LADO01000003.1, read as the reverse complement.
CTGGAAGAGCTTAACGCCCGCCTTCGCGACCAGCGCCAGAGTTCCATTACCGGGGAGTTGCTTGATTTGATGACCGGGATAGAGGCGTTACGTTCGTAGAAAGACGGTACCCGGTACCGTTGCCCATTATAAATTCTTTCCTCACTATGAAGACAAGCAGTCTTTTTTTATTCAGCTCATCCGCCCTCATTGGCTATATATTACCCTAAAAGGGTACCAGGCCACTTCATTTTAAAAGGAGCACAAATGAATCAGGTGTATAATTAAGTATACAAAAGCAACTTATGGCAAATCGCCCCGGTTTAATAAAAACTGAGGGTCCGGAGAGAAGGACATTTTATGGGAAATGAATTTATCCTGGAAATTCGACATCTCACTAAAAAATTCAGCAAGAAAACAGCGGTGGACGATCTAAATTTTTCCCTCGTAAAAGGAGAAACAGTAGGGCTTCTCGGCCCCAACGGCGCAGGAAAAAGCACACTGATTAAATGTATTGTAGGCTTGCTCAGGCCTACCGGAGGGAATATTTTAATAGCAGGGAACCCGCGGGGCTCCCGGGAAGCCCGGCGGATCACAGCGTATGTCCCCGAAGTCCCGCAACTTTACAATATGCTGACGGTATGGGAACATTTGCGTTTTATCACCGATGCCTATGAAATAGAGGGTTGGGAAGAAAAAGCGGAACAGTTGCTGCGGCTATTTGAAATCTGGGAGCAACGCGATGAATTTGTGAAAGCGCTTTCCAAGGGAATGCGCCAAAAACTCTCCATTTGCTGCGGGATCATCTCGGGTGCCCGGATTTTGTTTTTTGATGAGCCAATGGTTGGTCTTGACCCGAAAGCTATTAAGAATTTCAAAGATTTGATTCAAGAGTTAAGAGACGAGGGTAGAACCCTTTTTATGAGCACTCACTTGCTGGACCCCATTGAAAACATCTGCAGCCGCATTATTGTTTTGAAAAAAGGGAAGATCATTGCCGATGGGAGTTTGGAGGAACTCAGGTCGCGTCTGGGAGAGGAGAAAGCCTCTTTGGAGGAAGTCTTCCTGGAGGTAACCGCTGATGCATGATTACGCTGTTCTTCTCCGCTATGACGTGCTAAAACTCAAAAACTATATATTGGAAATTCGCCGCAGTCCCAAGAAACTGGTGAGCTATTTTCTGTTTATTGCCTGGATTACTCTGATCATGCTTCCTGCAATCAAGCACAGCGGTCAGCAAGCATTTACAGTAACAGCTAACACCGCGAATATTATTCTTGCCGTTTATGCGCTGTTCATCGGCTTAATTATGTTTGCGTCCTATTTCTCCGCTCTAAGGAAACTGTCATATTTTTTTCAAATGGGGGATGTCAATCTTCTCTTTCCGTCTCCCCTGGAGCCCAACCGCATTCTTTTATGGAGCATGCTGAAGAGAATTCCTTTTTACATGTTAATGACCTGTTTTCCAGCCCTCATGCTAACTCCGACCATGTTTAATATGGGTTTAAACATAGAGGGGATTATCCTGGCATACCTATCTATATTATCTTTGGGCTTACTTCTCACACCGTTTTCTTTTTTGATATTTCTTGTTTCGGTCCGCTATCAAAAAGAACGTTGGGTCAGGGCAGTTTTGCTGTTCTCCGTTATCTGGCTAATATTCAACTGGTTGAAATATGCACAAGGGGATATATTTACCCTTAACGTTCTTTCTGGTTATAAAGCACCGGAAATTATTAATTTTCCGTTGTTCGGCTGGATTCTGCAGCTTGCCCGGGCCGCCTTTTTCGGTGCGGCGCCGGTTACTTATACAGCTATTTTCCTCGTGGCGCTGACCGCCCTGGCTGCTAATCTTCTGGTCTTTGCCCTGGCCAGGGATTATTATGAGGATGTAATTGAGCAATCCGAAAGGTTGGAAACTATTCGTGCCGCCAAACGAAGCGGCAAATTGCAGGAAATATTCATCCCGCTACTATCAAACAGTGACAAGACCGGCTTGTGGACACGTTTTCTGGGCAGAAAAAGGGTCACGGTAGAGCGCCGCTTTCCGGGAAGCTGGGCGTTCATGTTTAATCAAGTTGTCAAGTACCGGCGCACCGGTATCAACGAATATGTGGGGTACCTGGCCCCGTTGTCCATAATAACAGGCTTGGTTATAGGGTTCATAGCTCTGCGCAATGGCCATTCGGCAGAGCACGCTCTGCTCTACGCGCAAAACGGAATTATTGCCTATTTGTTGTTCCTGCGCAGCTTTTCCGGCCCCGTAAGCGAGGAACTTGCTCTTCCGTACATTTACACTTTGCCGGGGACATTTTTTCAGAAAACCTTAGCCGTAAATGCCTTGCCAACCCTGCGTTTTGGTTTGAACGTGTTTTTGCTGAACATGAGTTACGCCATGATCATACACTTACACACAAAGAATGCCGGGATATTCATACCGGCATTGCTATTGTCTTTACTGATTACATCCTTTTACTTGGAACAGTCCAATATTATAGCTCTGGCTCATGTCCTGTTGCCTTCCTCCATGGACCGCAAGCTTTTTTATCCCTTATTGTTGTTTGTGGAACTCTTGCTTGTCGGCATTCCGGCTCTGATTGCCGGTGGCCTGGCGGCCTGGTTAACACATAGTGAATGGTTTACGGCAATAGCCGTGTTTATCGCCAATACGGCTATGGGAATTGTGCTGTTGCTTTTTTCCGACAAAATATTCTCCTACCTGGAGATGCGTGAGTTTAGCGAATAATTTATGCAATACCGATTCCAGCAGTGAAGAAGTATTTACTTTGAGTTCAGGTAATAAAACCCCTGGAACAAGGGCTTCATGATTCTGTACTTTGGTTCTTTATGGATTCACACTTAAGAATTGCGGTTTGAACCTGACATAAAAGGTCGTACCCCTCCTGCCGGTTTCAATTCTTATCGTGGCATTGTGCCTGGAGGCGATGCTGTAACATACCGCCAGGCCCAAGCCGCTTCCATACTCTTTGGTTGTAAAGAACGGTGTTCCTATTTTGTCAAGAACATCCGGTTCGATCCCCGTTCCTTCATCCTGTACGGACAAGATCGCTTCATTTTCTTCAACGTATGTCTTTATCGTCAGATAGCCGCCGGGGGACATAGCTTCCAACCCGTTACGGACAAGATTGAGTATGAGTTGGCGAATCTCTTTTTCGTCCAATAACAGGTAGGGTACCTCCTCAAGCTGAAACCTGACGTAGTTGTCAGCCAGCGTAGCATCCGCCTTTATTAACGGGATTAGCGTTTCTATCATTTCATTTAGATTTTTCAACTCCCGTTGCACGGCTTTGTCTTTTGCCAGGGTCAGGAATTCTGTAATGATTGCATTTGCCCTGTCGAGTTCTTCTATCATCAACTCGAAAAATTCCTTTTGGCCCTTGCATTCCTCTTTTTGGGAAAGCAACTGCAAGAACCCCCGGACAGTGGTCATAGGATTTCGAACTTCGTGTCCGATACTTGCGGCCATTTCTCCCACCAGGTTCAACTGGTCGAGTCTTGCCATCTCCTTCTCCATTTGCTTGCGACTCAATTCCGCCAGCATGCGCTCGACGGCCTCCTGCTGAAGACTCGCACAGGCCGTTTCTAATTGCGCAAGGGCCGCCGTTAATTCGGCGGTACGTTTATTCACCGCTTCCTCAAGGTAATCGCGGTGTTTCTTTAACTCCTCTTCCATGCGCATGCGTTCGGTAATGTCTTCAAAAGATGTATAGACCTGATAGGGTTTTTCATCTCCCTGCCTAAACATCGGTATGGCGTGCACATTAATCCAGCGGTATTGATCCTCCCAGGGATTATACACTCCTATGATGACGTTGTTTACCTCTTGACCCGTGGTTAGGGCAATCATTGCGGGACGACACTCTACCGGAAAATCCGAACCGTCTTCGCGAATCGCCTTCCGGAAGGAGTTCCCAGAGGTACGGCCTTGCATACAGTCAACCGTCAACCCCAATATTTTCTTTGCGGCAGGGTTAGCGGAAATGATTCTGCCATCCGCGTCCCGATATACGACCCCTTGAGCCATTGTCTCAAAAAGATTCCGGTAAAGCTCCTCACTCTCCTGTAACTGTTGCTGGGAATGCTCAAGGGACTCCAGCATTTTATTAACCTCACCCGCCATGCCCGAAAGCTCATCCCGTCCCTTAATCGACACACGGTCGGAAAGGTCACTGCTCGCTCCGATTCTTCTGATGTCGGAACTCAGGCGAACCAACCGGGACAAAACGGTTTTTTCCATAATTAACAAGTTAATTACGGCAATAATCAGCCCAACTGCCAGGAAAGAAAAGATAGCATAGCGCATGTTAGCCTGACCATGTTTGTAGATATCCCTGGGCATATCAACTCTGAACAAAAGGGCAGGCTTCCCGTAAATATCTTGGAGCAAACAATACCCAGCAATAGTATCAGAATTCAGGCGTTGTATAAAAACGGATCCGTTCTTCGTCAAAGACGAACGCGCTCTCTGAAAATCCTGAGGCAATTGAACATCGTCTGCCCGTTTAAAGGTCAGGGATAAATGTGTTGTTTCAGCCAGGTGCAACATTTCCTTGGATTCCAGAAAGCAGCCCATTATTAACGTGCCACGGATGGGGCCTTTGTTCTCGCTGGTTACGATAGGACGGGAAGCTAAGAGCAGCGGTCCTTCGGGAAGCAATAGAAAACCGGTTACACTGCTCTCCGGATGGGTATGGCTGAGAAGACGGCTGCCTGCAGTAATGTGCTCACGCAGGCTGTCCGGTACCGGAACGCTCTTTTGAGTATTCAGGTTGAATCCTTTGCCGAAAACAAGTTCACCGGAATTATTGAAAAACAACATAAAGTTGAGGCTGAGCAATTGGAACGTTTTGTCGTTAAGATTCGCAACCATATATTCATTATTTGTATTTTCGATAAACCCGTAGGTATCGTCCCATGCGGACCAGTCGGAGGCCTTCACGTTCAAATTACCAGTTTCCTCACAAATAGCGCTGCAGGCCCGGTTTACATTCCTCTTCGCGACCCGCTCCTCCAATTCGACGAAACTGTTCAGCATAATGGCTTGGGAAACGAAATATAGAATCACGATTAAAGAAAACAGAGTAAATCCGATGATAACCAAAGTTTTTGTGCGCAGTGTCATCTAAATGGTACCTCGTTAAAGTCTTAGTCGAACGTCTTGATTGTTTCCCTCTTTACTGTTGATTTCAAGTGTTATACATTTATCGACAAATACCCTTCGGGAATCGTGTCGTATTATGTCATTTTAAATAAATTTTATAATTTTTATTACACTTGTCACTTGGACTTTGATTAATCATTCAGGGCAATGCATGACAGCCCACCACAGTGACGGAATTAGCCAGTCAAAAATGTTTAGCCGGTAATGGCGGCAGGAGCCAGAAGCTTCTTGCCTTCCCTTGCCAGCCACCTTATATCACCGGCTACAACAGAAATTTCTATTAATGCATGTACATGATAGCTACTAGTTAGCCTTGGCTGCCAAAGCTCAATTGCGTGTTTTAGTTTTTCCCAAAGCTCCTCGCTGATTTTTTCCTGGTCCACTGAAATTTTATCGCAAATTGAAGCACGAAGCTTAGTATTTACTCTTTCAATAGTATTACAGCCACTCTTGAGGATTTCCAACATATAATTAAATTCACTACTGATAGGAGGTGTTCCGGCTTTTATGCGTCTATCTAGCCTGTCAGGCAATAATTCATAAATCTGGTCAGCTTTTTCTATGAGAGCTCTATTATAATTTAAGAATTTCTCTGCCATAATAAACCAGTCGTTCGGGTCGATAAAACTATACCCATCCCCAAAACTTTTTTTCTCGCGTCGATAATGTTCAGCAATTACCCAACATTCTTTGTTTAGCCTGAGAACCTCTTCCCTCTTTTCGCCGGAAAACGCTATTTCTTCATGATCAAGTTTAATAAAATCATGAACGGCCTGGCAAAAGTAATCAACCGACTTTTCATTACACCCACGCAGCTTTTCAACAAACAGATGACCATATCTGGGAGGCAGCAGTATGGCATTAATTATCAATGCAACAATAAGGCCAATAAATATTACAGAAGACCTGCCGTAAGCATGTTCTAGAAATTGATTGGCTGGGGAGCTTAAAACAAATATAGCTGCTACTATGCCCATCAATATACCGTTTTGAATTTTCAGTCTTGTGTATAAGATTATTATACAGACTGTCACTGCTCCCATTACGAGTGGATTTGCTCCCAAAAGGTAACCAGCTATAAGGCCCAAACATACACCAATTACATGGATTAATATTTGATCCTTCGCTGTTTTAAAAGTTAAATACAGCGATGGTTGCATATTGATTACTGCTGATACTGCTCCAAAAACCGCTGGTTCTAAATTGAGCATCTGACATAAATACATCGTAATAATTACTGCAATTCCAGTTTTAATTATACGGGCTCCGATTCTCATTTTATACAGTCTCCTATAATTATTGAAATAATAAATAAGCCCCGCAGTTCTTATAAACCGGCTGGCTCTGGAGTCTACTTCTTCTCCAAATCATTTTATAATCCTTTTATTAATTCAACAATTCAACAACCGGCACCGGGCGGTACCAGGCGTATGATATAATATCCTGATACCAATAACGCTTAGAATGGAGTATCACTTTTATGGAGTCGGAAAAGGACTTAGATGAACAAGACAAACAAGAATTAGATCATCCGGATTCTGACCATGCATATGCGGATGAGCCAGATGAGTATGGTCCTCCCCGGAGGTCAATACTATTCCGACTAGTTGCCTTATTTACCGCACTGGCTTTCATAAGTTTAATAACTCTAACCTACTTACCTATTCTGAATCTGCCTATAGTGGAATTGGTGTCAAAGTCACTACACTATAAAAAGAATATTGATGACCAACTACTCCAAGCAGTGGTAAAAATTAATGTTGTTTCCAGAAAAAAGGGATCTTCCTTCGCAGTTGAGCAGAAATCAGGTACCGGATTCAATATTAGTTCAGATGGATTATTAGTTACAAATTACCATGTTATCGAAGATGCCTTAAATATAACCATTAGTTTTCCTAATGGAAATATTTATAGTGCTGCCCATTGGTCTGGAAAACCAGAGTATGATTTGGCCCTCATTACCTTAAATAAATCAAATCTACCAACGGTTCCCCTCAATATGTCCAAACCTCCAGTGTCTGGGGATCAAGTCCGGATAGTAGGCAATCCTTTGGGACTTAACAATATCGTTGTTGAAGGGGAGGTAAAGCAGTATTTAACTCTAAAGGGTCAAAAAGTATTCAGTATAGTTGCCCCAATTTATCCTGGTAATAGTGGAAGCCCTGTTTATGACAGAAGTGGGAAGGTTGTAGGCGTAATATTCGGGAGTTTGCATAGGAATGATGTTAAAAACGACGTTGATTTAGGGCTGGCCGTACCTATTACGGATATGCTCAGGTTTGATAGTACATTATAAATGATTTTTAGGGTGGTATGCTTGTTCGGTTAATATTCTCTTATCTTTAACGGCTCGGAGCAAGGTGAAACTTTTTAAAAGTTTATCACCTTATTTTTTTTAAGGCTGGTCCCTAAAACGGTCCAAAAACAATTTTTTTTCATACCATAATATATGGATTAATTGATATATTATGGTTATAGGGGTGAGCCCAAAATGATCAATGATATGCTGTTACCTTATAAAAAAATGGTTAGTCAAGGAGAGGCAGCAAATACAAACTTAATACTGGAGGAATCGTGTGAAGAAATTGGGCCGGCAAGTGCACGGAAGCGTCGTCAAGAGGCATATCGAGTTCGTCAGGAAGCAGCGCTTTTTCAAAAGAACCTTCCTCTCCCGGACCATCCATGTAACGGTGATGAAGATTATTATCCAAATAAAATCGGCAACTATTCTAAGGGGTTACCGCACAATCAACTCGGCGAGGTTGACCTCAATGCCTATAATGCCTTGATTAGGGCTTTATCGACTGGTGACCCTGAAGATTTTGAATCCATACCTTTGGGAGGGGTTACCAAGCTCACCAATCCCCAGGCCGCTTATGCTTTTGAAATGGCGGGACCTGATTGTAATCATTTGAGTATGATTGCGGCCCCGGCCTTCAGCAGTGCCTGGAATGCCAGTGAGATGGCCGAAGTTTACTGGCAGGCGCTAACCCGTGATGTGGCTTTCACAGACTACGACACCGATCCGCTTACCCTGGCGGCTGCTTCTGATCTATCCGGATTTTCGGATTTTCGTGGACCAAAAGTCAATGGAGTTGTCACCACGGGAACCCTGTTCCGCGGGAATACGCCCGGTGATCTGGTGGGACCTTACATTTCCCAGTTCCTGTGGAAGGACATTCCCTTCGGGGCCACTACGATCGTTCAGCGATATCGCACCACAGTGGCCGGCGACGACCACCTGACCTCGTATCAGGAATGGCTGAACATCCAGAACGGACTTGCTCCGGCAGCGCCGAATCAATTCGACTCTACGCCTCGCTATATACGCAACGGCCGCGATATGGGCGAATGGGTTCACCGGGATTTCAGCTGCCAGGGTACTCTCACCGCCTGTTTGATTCTGCTCGGTTTTGGGCCGGCAGCAGTAAACACAACCAACCCCTATCTGCGTTCGGTAACCCAGGTCGGCTTTGCCACCTTCAGCGCCCCACATATTCTGGATTTTGCGGCCCGGGCAGCGCGGGCAGCGCTGGAGACCGCCTGGTTCCAGAAATGGCTGGTCCATCGCCGGCTCCGGCCCGAGGCGTTCGGAGGATGCGTCCACAACCTTTTAACGGGCACCGCCGACTACCCAATCAACCCGGAACTACTCAATTCGCAGGCGGTTTCCGCTGTTTTCGAAAAGTTTGGCACCTACCTGCTGCCCCAGGCCTATGCGGAAGGCAGCCCTACCCATCCGGCCTATCCCGCTGGGCACGCCACCTATACTGGGGCAGGGGTTACCATGTTGAAAGCGTTCTTTAAGGAATCCTTTGTTATCCCCAATCCGGTTGTAGCCAGTGCTGACGGTCTTTCGCTGCTTCCTTACTCGGGGCCGCCTTTGACGGTAGGTGGGGAATTAAACAAACTTGCCGCCAATGTCGCCCTTGGCCGCGACACCGCAGGTATACACTGGCGCTCCGACGGAAGCGAAGGCCTAAAGCTGGGTGAAGCAGTCGCCATCGGGATCCTTCAGGATTACAGGAATACCTACAATGAGCATTTTAGCGGCTTTTCCCTCACCAAGTTTGACGGAACTACCATAATAATCTGATATGGGGTCCGGCTCTTAACTTATTTACTTATTAGTTAACAAGGTTATTATCTTGACTCTGCAAATAAAATACCAACCTAATCTAAATGCTTTGAAGCTTATTAAAACTTTAGGGGGCGATCAGTTCGCCCCCTATTATTGCTAACCACTTTATGCAGCATCCAATCAAGCATATGCACCGGCAAGCTGAATCGTCACCATCGACAGATTCCGTGTGAACAGTTCATGGGAATTAAAACCGTACAAGACACATATGTACTCACTGGGGTTCTAAAGTCCAAACACGTCCATAGTTGCTGGGAATAGTAAGCCATGACTCCACTCCAGCAACAATTTCTTGCAAATTATCGTGTCCATGGAGTTCTTCCCTATAATAACCACTATATGGAAAATCAAAGAGTACATTTTGATCCTGATCGCCAAAATTAAGTGCAACAATACTAAAGATGCTGCCGTGTTTCCGCGAGAATAGCAATATATTTTTGGACTGGTAACGATCGTGATGGTTGTAAAAGAAATGCTCTCCATAGCGAAACTGAGGATATTCCCGGCGTAATTTAATCAGTTTCCGCACCAGGGATATAATACTCTTGCCTATGGGGTTATAGAAGTAGTCCCAACGTACCGGCCGGAACATTACTACCCTTCCCAAGCCTTGTTCAGAGATGTAATAATTTTCGCCAAATTCCTGGCCTTGCCAGAGCAAAGGAATACCCCTGGCCGTAAACATGCCTATCAGGTAGGGCTGCACTTTATACCACAGGTTGCGATCACCCTCCCTCAATAGCTCATCACCGTTAGAGATAATTCCGAAGTTGCATAAAAAACGGGAATGGTCATGATTTTCGATATACTGCAGCGCTGTCTTTGGGATCTTATTGTCGTTATTGGAAACCTCTTTGGGATAGCCTGATAAGCCGAGCCGAAAGCCGAGATTAACCAGTTCATTTTGATTTGCATGGGCAACCCCTTTGGCCGCATCCAGCGTTTGGTTTTGCCAGGTGCAGTTGCTGTAAGTTTCCTCCAGTATTTCCACGGGGCTTTCTAATTGTTCGGCACACTGGATGAGATTGATGCTTCCATTATGAAAGAACCGCTGCCAGTGGCCCGGAGCGTCCTGCTTAGCCTTTACAGCCCGGTATGTTTCATAAGTAAGGTTGGCATAACCCTGTCCGACAGCTCCGTCCCAGTAATTTGGCACGCAGTCATAGCGAAAACCGTCGGCATGATACCACTCCAGCCACTGGTAATTAACAGTAAAGATAAAGTCGCGGGTAAATGCACGGCCAAAGTCAGTGCTCTCACCAAATAAATCTTTGGCAAATGGCCCCATAAAGGGATTCTCATGATAGCCCAATTTTTTGTAAATATAAGCGTAGGGAAAACTATCGGCGGTGTGGCCATAAACGACATCCAGGATCACCGCAATACCTTTTTGATGCGCCGCATCGATCAATCTTTGAAGATCCTTCCGTTTACCAAAACGCTCATCTACACCAAAGTAGCCGATGGGTAAAAAGCCCCAATCCACCGTGTTGGCAACATTAGTAACCGGCATTAACTCGATGCAGTTAATCCCTAAATCAGCAAGGTATTCCAGTTGAGCAATATTTCCATCTATGTCACCTCCGAACTCGTTTATCATCAGCTCGTATATTACAAGGTCGTCCAAGTCCGGGGTTTTCCAAATATTTTCATACTCACTCCAGGTATAGTTTTCATATCCCAGAGTGAATGCCGATAATTTGCCGACACCAAACTCCCTGGCAAAGGGGTCGATGATCCAATCGATTATTTCTGGGATATTCGGATTTTGCAGGCAATACCGGTAGATATACCTTCCCGGTGATCCCCATGCGGATTTGGGGTGCGGCCTGGAATCAGAATTGATGTTAATCTGTGTCGACCAATAATCACCATAATCAGGATCGATGGAATGATTCAGTTCAAACATCAACGGCTGAATATCCTGCAGAAATTGATCTTTTTCGTGGATTACTTTTACCCATAACCGGTGGCCGTCGCTTGCCGATACCCAGGGTAAAAACAGCCCGAAATCAATAACCCCCGGCGATATTTCCCTGGCGCCAAGTTTATTTAATGGTAAGAGTTTCATCTTTTCCCTCCTCTTGGGCAAGTGGGGACGGTTCTTGCTTGCTAGTTTTTCCCCAAATTCACTTAATCTTCCCAAAAGCTCTCCAATCTGTTTTAGTGTCAAGAAAGAATTCTCTAATTGATTTCATAAATTTATTTCTTTATTTTATCTTTTAACAATTCCTCTTATGCTTCTTTTGCCTTGATATACTCGACATCCCTAACAGTTTTCCATATTATTCCTGGCAAGGCAAGAACCGTCCCCGCTTGCCTCCCGCTTGCCTATTGGAAGAATACCTTACCTTCATCGCCGTCTACAATAATGTCCTGGTCGTCCTTTATTATCCTCATTACGCCCGGAACGTTAACCACCGCCGGAACGCCGTATTCCCTGGCCACGATGGCTCCGTGGGACAAAAAACCTCCCGATTCCATAACAATGGCGGAAGCCCTTAAAAACAGGGGTGTCCAGGCCGGGTCGGTGGACGGGGCCACCAGCACATCACCGGCCTTTAACTTTCCACCTTCATCAGGGTGGAAAATCAGCCTGGCCGTACCGGATGCCTTGCCCGCAGCCACACCTGCACCTGTTAACGTATTGCCCGAGGTGCTGGTGACGGACTCCGCGAACTGAGGGACTTCGTCTATTATCAAATCGGGGGGTGAAAGCGCCTCCTTTTCTTTTCTTCTGACCTTGCGCTCGGCCACCAGAACGGCCAATCCCGTACCGTCCCAGTACCTCCTGAGAATGGAGAAAATTTCAATCAAGGCACAGTGATAGATGTCGGCCTGTTTTTCAATAATCCCCCTTTCGGCCAACCGGCGCCCTATCTCCTGGTATATCATGCGTCCGGGTTCATATAACTTGACGAATACAGACTTGGCCATCTCCCTGAATTCCGCACCTTTCAGGGCTTGTTTCAACAAGGATTTTACCAGCAGGCGGCTGTGAAGAGGCAGTTTTTGCTTGATTTCCTGCCAGGCCCTGTCCGCTTTCTCTTTTTGCCTGGCTTTTATTGCACCGGCATCGGCAGTTTCGATGGTGCTCCTGATGATATTCAAAAGATAAGAAGGGTCTTCCCGCCAGCGGGTGTTCATGATTTCCCCTTCATAAACGCCCCGGTGCCCGTATTCTGCCAGGAAGTTGCGAAAGGACTGTTTAAGCGGGGAATTGTCCGGCAAATCTCTTTCCCAGAGAAGAGGGTTAAATGGTTCGGTGGCAAAGAACCTCCTGGCGTCCGGGTCACTGCGGGCAATTTCAGCCATCTCCACCAGGCGGTAGCCCTGCTGCGCGCTGGTGATGTCACCGCTCCCCGTCATAATGGCGTTGGCCATCGCGTTTCCTTTACCCGGAAAATGTTTTTCCAACGCATTAACCAGCATCGTGTAAGGAGTTGCTGACGAAGTGCCTAAAAGGAAAAACACGGGGGCGAATTCCATAGATACTTTGGCATTGGCAAATAAGGTATGAATGAACTCTTCATTTGTAAAGTTCTTGAAATCTTTTTTCAATAAATTTCCCGTATAATCATTGAACTTAAAGAAAGATTCCTTTGCCTTTCTTTTGGCTTTTGAAATTGCCAGCAGAAACTTCAACATGCGGCCGATTCTTTTTAATCCCTTGACTCCGGCATACGGTTTCTTTTCGTTAATTTTAATTTCCGGCTGGTGCCCTCCCAGGCTGTCGTTCGTTTTCCGGGGTGCCAGGCCCAAGACATCAAACCAGAGCCATTGTTGAAGCAACAGGTTAAGATACGGCCTCTCTTGATATAGCCTTACAAACCGCAGCCCTGGGGGTATACGGTAACCTACTAATTGAAACGGTGATTGCAATACTGTGGTGAGACCGTGTTTCATTAGACTCCAGTTAAGAGTTGACTGGACTAAGGGGATTGCATCCCTGAAATTGGCGTTGGACCATATGTCCGGCTGATCTTTAATTTCAGCGCAGGTATACCTGGGTAGGGCAGTCACCGGCCTAGCCTGAACCAGGATGAACTCGCTGCCGTCAAACACCCATTCAATATCCTGGTGCTGTTCCCCCCGGCCCAGGGCTTCGAATACCCGCAGGATCATAAAACTAAGTTTCACTATATTTTCGTCGGATAATACCTGACCCGCCATTGATTCGGCAGGCTGCACAAATTCCGTGCCCCCATGTTTTCCGGGAACGGTCATTCCTTCTTTGCGACCAATTCTTTTTTCCGTTATTTCAGGCCAATAGTCCAGACGCAGACGGTATTCGTCCGGCTCGACTGCACCGCTGACCACACTTTCACCCAAACCGAAATTGGCGCTTATTACCACGAGATCTTCCCGGCCGGTCCGGGGGTCGCAGGTAAAACCGACTCCGGCGGCCTTGGCCTCCACCATTTCCATAATCACCACGGCCGGGATCACTTCGTCATCTCTGAAGTTCATTTTCCGCCGGTAAGCGACGGCCCGGGGTGTCCATAGGGAGGCGTAGCAGCCTTTAATGGCTGAAAGGATGTTATCAAGACCCCGGACATTTAGGAACGATTCGTGGATCCCGGCAAAAGAGGCCCCTGAAGAATCCTCGGCTGAGGCCGAAGACCTGACGGCCAGCGGCTTATCGAAAATGCCCAGAAGTTCCAGCTTAGAAATCAGTTCTTCCTGAACACGTTGAGGGACACGGCCGGACTTGATTTTTTCTCTTAGCCGGGAAAGTTTTTCCTCAATCCCCCTCTCTCCGATATTACCAATGGTAACACTTTGCGCGATCTCCTCTGTTACTTCCCGCAGGTTGTTTTCTTCAATAAAATCCTGATAGGCTCCGGCTGAAAGGACTCCTCCCGCAGGAATCTTAAAACCATACCGTTCCAGCCTTCCCAGGTTCCACCCCTTCCCCCCGGCTGCCTCCACCTTGGCCTGAAAAGCCTCGGGCCAACTGAAAAAGAACTCACAGCCACTCTTTTCCACAAGCACCCCTCCCGGTAATATATTTACCTTATTATTCTCTCTTTATCTCTCAGGTTTTTGCCCCGTTTAGAAAAAGGTCCACGTTCATGACTATGCTTTCGTACAGCGGAAACTTTTCCGGATTAAACAGCCAACCAAAGGCTGTGGAACTCCTGATAGAGTCCAAATGGCTGACCAGAGTTTCAACAGGCACGTCCTGTCTGATTTCCCCCGCCTCCTGACCCAGCAGGATAATATAAATCCAGTAGTCTTGAACACCGCTTCTCGGCATTTCTTTTGACAATGACTGAAACACGGTTTTCAGCCGGTAAGCAAGATATATTCTGGAAATCTCTTTGTTTCTTTCCATCCACTCAAATGTTCCGCGAAACATTTCCAGCAGGCGCGACCTGGTATCAGGCTGTTCCTGCAAGAAACTTCTTATTTCCGGCCATTGTTCCCTAACCATCCTGTGTACATATTCAACAATAATCTCTTCTTTAGCAGAGAAATGGTTGTAAAGGGTTTTCTTGGCGATATCAGCCTCATTGGCAATTTGCTCCATCGTCGTGGAATCTAATCCCTGTTGTTTGAATAAATCCATTGCCACTCTGATAATCCTTTTCTTTGTTTCTTCTTTCCTCCTCTCAAATCTGTTTCCATTAAGCAATTGATTTTGTGTCATTTTGCACCTCAACTCCACACAATAATATACGTCGTGTATTTATATCCTGCGTGTATTTTAATATGTATATCCAGTTATAGCAAGAGAAAAATAAAAACATATTGTGTGAAGGTAAACTCCAACAAAAAACCACCCGTAGCCTCACGAGTGGTTTCTGGAAATGCCCTTCAGACAAGGGAACACAAAATTTGCGCGTAGCGCTATGCAAGCACTGCACTCATAAAGTGCACATGCTCCTAGCCTCCGGCGCCATTCAAGACCATCACGATACCTTGCCCGCCGTCGACAAGCACGCGATCACCGGTGTGCAAACGCATGGTGGCGTTGCCACAGCCCACAACTGCAGGAATGCCCAACTCGCGGGCAACGATGGCAGCGTGCGAGAGCGGCGCTCCAACATCGGTGACGATTGCTGCCGCTCGAGGAAATAGCAGTGTCCAGGCTATGTCTGTCTGGGAGGTAACCAAGATCTCACCTTTTTGAAGTTGATCTCCTTCCTCCGGGCGGTCCAGGCGACGAACCACTCCCTCGATTCGACCCGCAGACCCTGCCGAACCGGTTATGGCCTCACTTTTCGCGTCACTGGAATCGTATGTGGAACCGGAGGTAAAGGTGTAAGCATCGTAGATGTCATTGCGCCGGTTGGGGTCTGCCCCCCACCGGAACGGATCGAAGCGGCCGCGAATAATCGACGGGTAGGCAGGCAGAGCCAAGTACCTTCTGTAGGTTTCCTTCCTCGCAGAGATATACTTCACTGCGGTCTCGTCGCCTGACAGGACGTCCAGCACCTCCTCGATGCTCAAGAAGAAGATATCGTCCCCAAGGCCTGTCAATAGCCCGGCGCGGAGAGCGAAAGCGCGGGCAACCCAACGATCGCGCACATATTCAGAGCGTACAGCTTCGCGCAAGCGAGCCCGTGGAGCCACCTCGTCAATACGGCGTCGCATTGCTCGCGCCTTCCGCGGATGGCCTGCCTGGAAACGATTCCAAGCAGCAGCGAACTCCCCGCGCTGTTTCGACAGAAGAGCTTCTACATCCACCGGAGATTCCCTGAACTGCGCCAACTGCTCATCAAGCCAACCCGGGTCCTCTGCCGGACGAGGAACGGACAGCTCGAACTCATCCGGTCCCCGGTGTCCATACTGAGCAATATATGTTGCACGGTCCATCTCCCTGCGGGCCACTCTGGCTATTCCCAGGACAGGCCCAAGACTTGCTAAGAGGCCTGAACCGTCTCCCGCATCTGAGCTGCTGCTCAGGTTTGATATGAGCATATACGCGTCATCTGGTCCAACCAGTCCACTCAGCTCACGGCGCAACTTGATCGTATGGTCTGCGAAACGGGACACGCTGCCTATTACGCTCCAAACACTGTGCGTCAGGTGAGGTCCAATCTCGTTATGCCATAAGGAATTCAGTCCAGCCTTCTCCTTTGTCTCCCGGATCTGCTCCCGCACCCTCTCGCACCACCCCGGATTCGCAGCGATAAATCGGGGCAATTCCCGGACTGCTCTATTCTGCTTCATTTGCATTCTTGTGAAATTGAGAAGAATAGATAATACGGACCATCTGGGCAGCGGTATCAGCGGAATCTCCATCCCCTCCGGAATCCGCGTGTACAACATACCTTCCAGAAACTGTAGAGTATCTTGCCTGCTCTTTCCCAAAGCACGCAAAACCGAAGCATAGATACTTAAGTTAAGATATATACGACCACCAATATTGCCGGAAGATTGATATCCGGGAAGTAACTTCCATGATTCGTAAATATGCTGTTGTACAGTCCAAGTGATAGGTGTCATCACCCGGGGGATTGCTTCACCAAAATTAACGTTTGACCACAAGCAATCGCCGGTCATACTGTCATTCCACTCGCCGACGGCGGGATTGTGCCCGATCAGCGTCGTGACCGGCCGGGACTGCAGCAAGCATAGCATACCACTGGCAATGGCCCACTCGATGTCCTGTGGGCAGCCCAGTTCCTTCTCCAGCCGGCTGGCCAGTTTGTAGAGCTTGACGGCAAACCTTTTCAGTTCCGGCGGCCCGTCGTAGACGCATCTCCGCCAAATGCCAGTTGCTCGCCCCAGTGTGAACGTGTAAGGATTAGCCTGACCGGACACCAATTTTTCGCCCAGCCCGAAGATAAAATTGCCTGTCATATCATTGCGGTTACCGGTAACCGGGTCTGCTGTGAACAGAACTCCCGAAATATCCGCCCGGGCTAATTGCTGGACGACTACGGCCATGTCGTGATCCATGTTGATGCCTTTAACCTCGCTGTAAGACATTACCCCCTCACTATGCCGTGACCGGCGCACGGTTTGGATCGCCTGCCGGACTTCATTGTCAGCGCTAACGTCCAGCACCGTTGCAAACTGGCCGGCAAAGGAAGCCATGGGCGAATCCTCGCACAGTGCAGATGAACGGACGGCGAAGGTGATTCCATCACCAGCCTTGCAGCGCATCTGGCCGAGGTATGCCTGGACTTGCGTCCAGGCTTCCGGCATTAATTCGTCGTTTTTGAAAGCTGTTGGCATAATTATGAAGCCATTGGGCACTGGGTAGCCCTTCTGATAAAGGTGCGCAAGAGTTCCACCTTTACCTCCGGCGAAGCGTTTATGCTCGGTCCTCAACTCACCGAAAAAATGCACCAAGTGTTTCAATCGTGAGCCCCCTTTATAAACTTGACCTATCGCTCTCCTATCGAGCCATTTCGATCTGATTCACAGAATCATCGTCAAGTTCAAGTTTCAGATCTCGGCCAGGATGTCTCCCAGTGCAGCCTGGTCAACGTAAGTTTGGTAAATGTTTAATCCTCCTTGTGCCGGGTCAGGTCCCGAATTAACGCCTGCAGCGCCCAGGTCAGTGCATCAGCCGTCGCTTCAGCGCTAAGCTCAAAACGCTGTCTAAGGGTTGCCCAGGTTAGGGAACTGTATAGGTGGCAGATTATTGCGGCGATCTGCCTGACGGCTTCCGGATCCAAGTGGTGAGCACTTTCCGTAACCATTTGTTGGTACTTCTGATCTCGCTGGCACCTGCTTTGGGGCTGAATATTACCCGCCGCCAATGCCATCGTGAAAGCCTGTGAGAGTACCGCATTTTCCTCAAACAACGCTACTGTCTTCCCGACCACGGCAGGAATCTCGTCTAGCGAGAGGGACGTTAAAGAAATACCCTGCCCAGCGATCTTCGTGGCCATTTCGTAAAGAGCCTCCAGAAGTGATTCCCGCGTCGGAAAGTGGCGGTAGACCGAACCATAGGAGATGCCGGCGCGTTCCGCCACGTCCTTCACGCTGAAGCTGAGGATGCGACCTTCGCTGATAATCGCCGCAACTGCCTCCATAATGCGATTCCGGGTAATCTCCTGCTGATTGCGCCGCAGGGGGCTGGTGTAAGAGCGACGGTTAGATTTTTCTTCGTTCATACGTGTTTACCCTCATTTTCCGGTATTAAATAGTGGTTATCTCTATTTAATAATGTCACACTATCACTAAATGTCAATAGGCAAAATAAAAAATTCTGGAGCTACGCTTCGAACTCATCGACGGCACACGCAAAACCCAACGAGAAAAAGCAAAAAACCTGGGCATAGCCAGGTCTTATGTGTCACGCTTAGAAAAAACGGCGATATTTAAGATAATATAGGGAGTGTCGTTGGATAACTTAGTATCTTTGATAGCCGGTATCGTTTTAATCTCCCAGGGCCGACGCTGCTAGTCTTTCCCCTTGCGTTCATTTGCCCATTCTGTTTGTTTTAACAAGGAACGCGGCATTTCGGCTTTAGACTTCTTCCTTAATTCTTCATACCGCTTATCCGCAACCTTGAAAACTAAATCTTTGCTGCGGTGCTCTATGGACAATACGTACACTATTCTCAATATATCTACCATTTCATTGGTAATTCTAAAAACTATCCTTATGCCAATTGCACGCAGCTTAATTTCCCTACAACCGGCCAATTTTGTACTGTGTTTATTCTTTAAGGTTTTTCCTACTTCGTCAGCTCTAAATACCAGTTCGTCTATCGCTTTATTGACAGCCGGAATAACTGAGTTGTCCAATTTCTTATAATGTTTTGCCGCATCCGAATCTAACCGCACATCAAATTTATTATCGGCCAAAAATTAAACCTCCCGGCGTACTTCCCGCCACGATACAGCAACTGAAGGATCTTTCTCTAACCGTTCTATCCGTTCCTCAAGGATTCTAGCTTCCTCTTTTTCTTCCAGCTCCATTAAACGCTGATATAAAAGCTCGTAATACTCATATCCCATTAAAATAGTGTCCGCCGTTCCGTTGTCGGTAATGAGTTGCGGCACGATTTTTGCTCTCTTTCTTATCTCCCCAAAGTTTTTAGAAGCATGGGAAGCAGAAATCATTTGATCCACATCAAACTTCGGCTTTTCCAAGGCTTTAACCTCCATAGTTCATCTCTCCTATAATATTATGCTTCTCTTTGACAATATTATACTCTATATATTGCGCAATGTCATCCGGACTATTTTACGTATTTTATACTTTGAATTTCTCTATTTTAAACATTCCCCAGAGGGCTGGCGGATAATGCCTATCTTAGGGCGCCGATTATTGAATTGTGTCCAGCCATAATTTTACCAAGAGCGGGCCTACCCAGGTAAAATCCCTGACCGTAATCTATTCCAACCGCCTGCAATACCTTTAAGATATCTTCATTTTCCACAAATTCAGCGATGGTCTTCTTGCCAAGAGTGTTCGCTATGGTATTAATGGCCTGAATTAAGGCAAGATGGACAGGTTCTTTATCCACGTCCCTGATAAAGGAACCGTCGATCTTGATGTAATCTACCGGAAGAATGCGAAGATAAGAAAAGGACGAAAATCCTATCCCGAAGTCATCCAGTGCAAAAAGACACCCTAAGCTTTTAAACCTGCGGACCCAGCGCTCAGCCCTTAATATGTCTTTTACGGCAGCGGTTTCGGTTATCTCGAAGCCTATCCGTGAAGGATCTATGCCACTATCGCGTATATTTGATTCTATTAATTCCAGTATTGCTTCATCTCCCAGTGTTACCCCGGAAAGATTAATAAAAAGCTTGAGTTCGGGACGTTCACGCATAGTCGTTAAGGATGATTAAACCACCCAGACTGTAGTTGTTCCTCCATCCGCTTTCGGTCGGTTATATCACGAAGCAATATCGGAGACAAGTGCTTTACTGACAATAGCTATTTTAACCATTTGCTGCATATCTGTGATAATTGCAAACTGAGAAACATCTGCCGAACTACTTGTGGTCGGGATACAAATCAAAGGCGGGCAAGGAACCGGCACATGATCAACACCTTCAAACTCGACAATGTATCTCTTGTTAGAACTCACAATACCTATGCCCTTGGCGCAGTCCATGGGACTACCGCCGCCTACTGCTACGATAACATTACACCGGTCGCTTTGGTAGACTTCAGCCCCGGCCATAACCTCTTCCGCACGCGGGTTGGGGCTTACCTCCGCGAAGACAGTATACGGTATACCTGCGTCTTCAATACTGGCTGTCACTTGTTCTGCCCATCCTGCGGCGATTATCCCGGGATCAGTCACGACCAATACCTTGCGCGCACCGAAATTCTTTGCATAACGACCTGCCAGGTGTCGTGCCCCTAACCCAAAGATGAATTCGGGCGCGACAAACTTGCGTAATTCCACTTCATTTTGCATGTTCATTGCTGATTAGGCCTCCTTACCGCCGGTTCTTCATTCTGTCGTTGCCATCTTCCGCTTAACCAGTTCAACTGGTCCTGGCATTTATCTCTGCATACTCGATAACCGCCGTCAGCCTGTCTGCGCCGATGTGTTTTACGCACAAGCTCGGAACGCCTCGTCCCACATAAATATGGAAGTATTCAACTTAGTATCGACAATACCTCCCAACAATTTTAAATATTCGACAGAATAATTTGAATTTTCAAGACCACCAACCAGAGCGATAAGTCATTCCGGTGGCTCTCGTCGGCTGGCCCGTCAGCCATGACCCTTTTACTCCACCCATTTGTCCGACCTGCTGAGGAGATTAAAAATGTCTAGAGTTATAGTTGCAAACATTAAAACCCCTGCCGTCACTAGGTAGGGGCTACTTAAATCTCCTAATCAGTTAGCCTTTTGCGCTATATCCAAGCCTCTTTACTCATTTTTTCAAGAGCGGCAATGTTTTCCCGGAGAGTTTGCATGGTTGCGCTTATTTCTTCGGTCACAGCCGCCTGCTCCTGAGCCACCGTGTTGAGTTCAGCAATTTTTCCCACAGTATTCTCAACACCTCCGCTCATCATTCCCAGACCGCTAGTAATTTGACTAATATTCTGATTTACTGTCTGGGCAAGCTGTCTTATTTCCTGGGCCACAACTGAAAAACCGCGTCCGTATTCTCCGGCGCGCGCGGCCTCAATGGCGGCGTTTAGCCCCAGTAAGTGGGTTTGCGAGGCGACATCCTGGATTAGCCCGATGGCGGTTCCCACAATGCCCATATTGCTGGTTAAATTATCCATTTCACTGTTCAGCGTAGATGTGGCGCCTGCCAGCGTCATAGCCATTTCTGAAATATGTTGGCTTGCACCCGATATCTGGGAAGAGGAAAGCGTAAGGTTTTCGGCATGCCCACGAATTTCCACCTGCTTCTCCAGCATGCTGGTAACGGTAAAGGCTCCCACTATCTGCCCGTTTTCCCTTAAGGGAACGGCCATGGCAGCATAGGGAAACCCGAAAGTCGATTTTTCAACAGGCACGTAGTCAACCATCCTCTGACCGCTTTTCATCGCCCTTGCAGTAATCCATGCCGGCTTTACTTCATCCCCGGCAGAAAGGTTAAAACGCGTCAGTTTACCGTCTCTGGCATAAAGGACCTTGTCGGTGCTGACCAATAAAACCAGGTTTTGACCGCCAATTAACTCCCAAAAAAAATCCGCCACATCAACCAGCTTTTCCAGCACCGTCGGGGTTCTTAGCGCCGGCTTCTCAGTAACGTCCGGATGAACCGGCTCGGGAACATTCCTTTCCAGTAAATTGTTTTCAGGTACATTTGCAACCAAATTCAAATTCGGTTTAATTTTCCTTAATATAGACATCATATCACCATCCCTTTTTTGCAACCGTTATCCGCCATTTTACCGTCAAACTCAATGATGGACAGCAAGCCTGACTCACACCTATTATATTACATAATTATACCAGAAATATTTATATTTTTTTATTTTCTATGTGGAAATTAGGAAAATTAGGGGACGGTTCTCGGAAATTAGGGGACCGGGAAATTAGGGGACGGGAAATTAGGGGACGGTTCTTGAATTGAATGCCTAGGAATTCCTCCCAGTCTGCCGCCCCTGCATGTTACCTGCTTGCCATGGAGGATATCGGATATTTTTACTTTATCCTTGTTCTGGACGACTATCATGTTATACGAAACTTTTTTATCCACGAGGTAATCCAGAATGTGTTCCAATTTCTATATGGCCGGTCAATGGGTTCAACCTGGAGGCGGAGTTTCATTGGCAATATCTTCTGGCCGCGACCTGGTGAAAACTCTCCGTGAACAGGAAGGAAAGGAATTTTCTACGGTTACTTCGTAATATTTTTTCCCATTAGCATTAACGATTCGTCAGCTCTTCCGTCGGCTACAACCGAATCTGCCCCCAAAATCAACAAGGGATTCTCACATTAAACCGTGATAATCCCTTGAAACGTTCACATTTGCTTCCTAGTTGCTACCTGTTTGCAAAGTTTTTAGATATTAATTAAAATTTTTGAGATATTTCTTCGCCTGTATATACTCAAAATTACGCCTAATGCTGCAGCATTGAAAATTAACTGCGAACCACCATAACTAATAAAAGGCAGCCCAACCCCGCTTATAGGGGCGAACCCTAAATTCATTAATATGTTCCATAAAAACTGGACCGCAAAAATGGCAACGAATCCGCTTGTGAGCAGCTTGGCGTAATTGTTTTTTGCTACTGCCGCTATACGCGTCATGCGTATTATAAACATAACAACCAAAGCAGCCAAAACACCCCCGGCAATCCAGCCAAAAGTGAAAGTTATATAAGAGAAAATAAAGTCGGTATGGAGACCGGGCATAAATTGAGGTTTTAGAGAAAGACCTTTTCCAAAAAGACCGGAGCTGCCAATTACTGGATTAATAAAGGCAAGTGATCCCTTTAACTTCTGTGGGGCATTTATAAACGGCAGCATAATAATGCCTGACATTAAACCTGCCAGTAATATGGAATTTCTGCGCCCTGCCCCCGAAACTACCATAAGCGTAATGCAGGTTGTGGAGTAAATAACACCGGCAGAAAATGAAGGACATGCAAATATAAGAACCAGCGGCAGCGCACATAGCAACAAACCCATAAACAGCTTTTTAGGTTTGTTCCAATCCCATTTGTTCAAAATGCCGGCCAACGCTAAGCAAAATAGTAAGGGACTGATTTCTACAATGTAAAAAGAAATTGCGCCTATACTTAAATAGGGTTTACCGTTAACATCTCGACCAAAGATAATTGTTAAAAACAGCATTAATACAGTGCCCAGATATATTGGCTCAACAATCAATAACTTTTTTAGAAATACCGAGGTTTAAAACTGGTGGATACCTGATAACTGACTTTCAGAGTAGTATGCTTAGAGGACCCAGCTTTGCAACCACTTCAGCTCCTGCCGGTAGAGCTTCCATCGTGACATGCTCCCACGGCATCCCCAGCACCGGCTCCAGGATGGCTATCACGCCCCGGTCATCCTGCTTCCGAATCAGCCTGCCGCACCCCTGTTTCAATCTAAGTCCCATTTCGGGATAATCCACCTCAGTCAATGGATTAAGCCCTTGTTCCTTCACCTCGTGACGCCGTGCTTCTATCAACGGATCCCGTGGCGGAAAAGGCAATCGCCAAATCACAAGGAGAGATAGTGCTTCACCGGGCACGTCAATTCCCTCCCAGAACCCTGCGCCAACGAGCACTGAGGAGACTTCCTCCCGGAATCTTCGGACCAGGTACCCCCGTTCAGCACTATCCTCCCATAGCACCTCAAAGGGGAGGCGGTAATCTTTGAGCCCTGTTCGAATTCTCCTAACATCAGATGGAGAGTTAGTGAGCACCAACGCTCGCCCTCCAGAAAGCCGCAATAGTGATACCAGTCTCCTCAAGGCCAGGGGAAACCAAGCTTCCTGGTCGCTGGGCGGAAAGCGTCGAGGTAAATAGACCAAGACCTGCTTCCCAAATTCAAAGGAGCTATCCACAGACGAACTTGATGGCTCCTTTAATCCGAGAGTGCGCGTAATATAACTGAAGTCGCCTCCTGTGCTCAGGGTTGCGGAGGAAAATACCACGGGAAGGCTCTTAGCAAAGAGGTATTTCTTTAACATCCCACTGAGATCCCGGGGCACAACCCAGAAGCTCCCGTCCACTCGATCAACCCAGACGATGGCATCTTTGCCCCTATTTCGACAAAACCGGGCCAGAGCCGCCGTCACCCGCTCTATCCTCGCCTCATACACCTGCAGCTGAGCCGTGGAAAGGGACTCGATGTGCAGCTCTTGTTCGTTTTGTAACTCAAAGCTCAATGCGTCGAGCGCGCGCCGTAAGGTGTCCGCAACTTCGAGCAGCTCATCACCTATCTGGACGGCAAGCCGGTCCGTTCGCTCATCCTGGATCACCGAGTGGTGAAGGGTCTTGAAGAACCTGGCGGTGACCTTTCCCATCGCAGCGGTAATCGAAACCAGGGACGTTCTAGCTCCCTGGATCCGCTCGAGCAAGGAGAGCATGCTATCAATGTCCTCTTTTACGATCTGCCGGCCTGCCTTCATCGCTGCGGGAAGCATCACTTTATGCCCTTCATCAATAATTACCGCTGAGTAAGCGGGCAGGAGAGGCAACTTACCGTCAGCGATTCGTTCATCTCGCGTCCACAGGTCGTCAAAGAAGATTCCGTGGTCACCTATGATCAGATCCCGGGCTGGCCGGTAATGTTCCCTAGCCTTGACGAGCTTACAGAACCCCCGCGAAGAACATATCTCGCAGGATATGGTTTCATCCCATGATACCTGTCTCCACACGCGGTCGGGCACGTGCGGCATCTCGGAGCGCTCGCCCCGGTCAGTCTCCTCTGCCCAGCGGGCAACTTCTCTAAGCGCTCCGCCTGGCTGTTCTATGAGCGGGTTCATAAGTCGATTAACTCTTACATCGCAGATATACTGACGTGGGTCCTTTGCCATTCGTACGTCAAGGTCCAGGTCCAGAAGGCGCGAAAGAGTTTCGATATCTCCTTTTGGCCCTGCAAGCTGCTCCTGGAGTGCCGTTGAAGCGCATGCAATAACGGCGGGCTTACCTGTAAACCGGGCGTAGGAGATCGCAGTAAGTAAATAGGCAAAGGTCTTTCCGGTGCCAAGCCCTGCCTCCGCGAAGTGCACTTTTTGTTTGCACACAGCATCAGCAAGCTGAAAAGCCGTGAATATTTGCTCATCACGAATTTCATATCCGTGCTCCGGCAAGACATCATAAAACACATGCCCGATCCACTTGGCGAGCTTTGCGGGAAATTCGTCTTTGCTGTGGTACTTAAAGGGTACTTTAGGTCTGACAAGAGCGCACAAACTGTTTACCGCCTTCCAACATTATGCGGGCGTGCCACTACTGTGAACAAAAAGAAGCCTTGGCACAATGTCTGTTTTGCTAAAATAAAATCTGCAAACAATTTTTCGTTAATTAGTATTATTTCGCTGCTACGGGCATTTATCCTGGAGATAGTAATTCTCGAAGTTAAAACGGAGGCTTTTCAAGCCTTATCTGTTGCAGGGGGACCACCGGGGTATGGGGACCATCACCGGGTGGGTTAAGGGAATATGCATGACGTGGTCCGCTACTTTCTCCACTTCCTTGACGCCTTCCATGTGTTGACGCCTTCCATGGCCAGAGCGATTACCGGCACGCTTTATAATGCGACCGTGACCCTGTCGCATTATAATATTTTTTGATAAACCATATGCCTCGGCTAATCCACGTCGCTGACCCGGGCTACGGCCATGCGGTAGGCCAGTAGCTGCAGGAAATGGGTCGAAAAAGATTGAATTCCCATAAGATGCAATAAATGCGACTTCATTATTCTGGGGCAATCAAAGATTTTACGGTTAGGTATTGCGTGTAGGTATTGTTAAGGCTCAACAGGCAGCAAATATCCGCCAGTTGAGCCTTTTTCATGAGCAAAACTTCCGATTGGCCCCTTTAAGAAGCGTCCCCTGTCGCATTGCGATGTACCTTCGTACGGATCCATGGTCAATTTACTTGCCAATGTGCGTTTTGATAAAAGTACAAATTTCATCCATTGCCTGGGTTGCTTCCGGAAAAAGGGGAGCCATGGCAGGATAACAATGAAACATTCCCTCCCCAACCCTTAAGGTTACATCAACACCTGTAGCTTTCGCTTTTTCGGCAAACCGGATTGAGTCATCGAGAAGGGTTTCATCTTCACCGACATAGATAAGCAGAGGTGGAAGCCCGTGAAGATCCCCATAAAGGGGCGATATATAAGGCAAGTCAAGGTCCTTATCCCCGGCATAGTGCTTTGCTATAGCGGGCGCCATCCCCTCAGGGGATAGACATACCTTAGCTTTAGTCCGATAAGATTCTCCGGTACACTTAAAATCGGTCACGGGCGAATACGTCACCGCTGCTGCGGGAAGAGGAATTCCTTGATCCCGGAACGCAAGTAAGGTGGCTAAACATAAACCTCCGCCAGCGGAATCTCCCACAAATACGATATTAGAAGGTGAAACATCCTGGGACAGCAACCAGCGATACACTGTTACCGAATCATCGAGGGCAGCGGGATATGGGTGCTCGGGGGCCAAACGGTACTCAAACAGTAGTGCGCCTATTTCACTACATTTAACAAACTTGGCGACAATCGACCGGTGAGCCCGGCATGTACCAGACACATATCCGCCACCATGAAAATATAGAATTATTTTTTCTTTTGTTGCCTGGTAAGGTAAAATCCATTCGGCCGGAATGTCATCAATGGTTACAGGCGACACTTCGATTCCGGCCGGCAGCTTGCCGAATTTTCCAGCACCTGCTTCAACCTCTTGGCGGAAACGGACTATCGCTTCATAGGTATTCCAGTCAATGGTTTTCTTTTTCAGGCAAAAACGCAATAGATGACGGTTTTGCAATACGAATTTGAAAAGACGAGCTCGCAGACTGGGCATATTTTATCTTCCTCCAATTTTTATCTGTCCTCACTGTAGTATTATTGATTTTATAGCCTCTGGTTTCATAAAAGGCCATGCCCGGGAAGGGCCGTCCCAGCGGTCCGGAATGGAACTGGTTTTGCTCCCTTCATCATCATGCGGCAAATAAACATTATGACCAATAAAGAACACCCAGTCACACAATTATTAAACAAAGGGCTGCTCGCTAAAGCAGCCTAAAGTTTACATTTCTCAATTTGGCTGATATAATCATCATAAAGACTTGGTGACTAAATGTCAACAAGTATTCACCAAATAACTTCAAAGGGGTTTGGGGATGTCTAAATTTACTGAAAGTGAAAAGGAACAAATACGGCAATGCCTCTTAACCAAAGGTAAAGAGCTTTTTATAAAATACGGCCTCTCTAAAACGAGCATCGATGACCTTGTTCAAGCATGCGGGATTGCCAAGGGTTCTTTTTATAAATTTTTCTCCTCAAAAGAAGAGCTTTTTTATGTCATTTTGAACAACCAGGAAGAGATCGGAAACCGATTAATAGTGGAGCATCTGCAAGAAAATCTCCCTCACAAAGAGATGATCTCTTCCTTCTTTCATATAGCTTTTCGATTAGCCGATGAAAACTCCCTTTTACTACAATGGTTTCAAGATGGGGAATATGAACGCATTACCCGCAAATTGCCCAAGCATCTCATAGAAGACTCCTCACAAGATCACACAGAAAAGGGAATAACTTTCGTTCAGACTTTAATTCAGCGCGGTGTGCTAAGAGAACAAGATCCAGAAGTGATTGTTGGGGTCATGCGTGCCATTTTAATGCTTCGCTTATATAAAGAGAAGCTAGGCAATGATTTGTTCCCCAAAATTATGGACATAATTATCGATTGTATCGCAGAAGGCTTAACTAAGCCTGAGCAATAGGGTCCAGTTTAAGAATTAGGCAAACCAGAATGCTTTATCTCACCCTAGTATCTGTAGACAATACTTCAAAGGCGCCCCATGCCGGGCGCCTCTTTAGTCTTCAACTGTGATTATTTAAGGATCATTTTATTTAACTCAGTTTATATGACAGCGCCAGGTAAATGTCCTCCATCTCAGCCTCCGTAAGGGAGAGGAAATTGGTAACGCCAGTCTTCCGCACCTTTAAGATCCAGGGTGACGAAGAAGTGGGTAGACTTACTGAAACGGGTGCTTTTTGGCCGTGGTGAATGATGCCCGGGCGCCCATCGGTGAAAGTATACGGAGCGGTCAGGGTAAACAAACCCGCATCGCTGTCAACCAGCGGGCTGGCGGCTGTTACCGGAGGCGAAAGTTGGACTTTATATTCTGAACTGTCGCTACACTTGGCATAGAAATCAATCGCAGTGATTTCTATATTTTTGTCCTTGGCAAAGAAGGGGAACCGATCCTTGGAGATCACCATCTGCAGCTCATTATCACAATCGTCCTGCGGATGCAGGAACTTGTACCATTCCGTGGGAAAGTCGTGCTTGAGGCTGAACAGGCGCACCAGCGGCAGGGGATTCGCATCCTTATTCACCCCGGCCTCAATGACTTTCTTGGCGTAGGTGATTGCAGGATCTTTGAGGATGGCATCCTCCCGGGCGGTGTACTTCAAATGGATGATCACATCGGATATAGTCTTGAAATCGAACTGACGCAGGTCCTGATCCTCGGTCAGCCCGATCTCCCATTCGCTAATCACCCCGCAGCCCTCAAAGGGCAGGTAGCGCTCGTCCCTGAAGCTTAACTCGAACACACCGCTGTCGTTCTGGGCGCTGCTGGTGGCCACCGACTGGCTCTCATTGGGGACATACCGGAATCTGCCGGTACTGGGATCTGAATCAGATGCGTAGTCGGTGGTTCCATAGGGCTCACCTGATGTTTTTAACATCGTTCTCTTTCTGGTGGCGTGATTCTTCAGCCTCAGGGTACAGTTTATGGTTGTGTAAGGGCCTGCCACGCAGGGAATGCTCAGGCTGACCGATTTGATGCGGCGGAAGTAATGCCCCGGGTAGTCAAGGTCGAACAGCACTTCGGGAATATGCACTGTGCATTTGCCGTTGGTCTGCAACTCCAGCAGGGACACCGGGTCCAGCAGGACCAGGGAGATGTGCTTGGTCAGTTCGAACTCCCGCTTGTTCTGCTCCAGATAGGAAGCTTCTATACGCCGCAAATCGTACTGGAGCTTTTCGCCGCTCAGCAGACCCTTCCTCAGGCTGTCCCAGTAACCGAATTGGATGAAAGAGCTGTCTTCAATGCCCCGTTCCCACTGGTAGCATTTTTCCGCTTTCTTGGCCAGGTCGTAGGCAAGCTGGTAGCTCTGGAAATAGACCGTGGCCACCTGTCCAACCATCCACTCGTACAGCTCCTGGTTAGTGTATTTGTTGCTCATGAAATCGTTAATTTCCCTGGCGTTTTCAATCTGCATCTCCTGATTTTGCAGTTCTTTTTCAGCAATTGCCAGGCGGATCTGCGCCGCCAGGATCTGCTTGTCGATCTGGGCCAGCTCTTTTTTGGAGCTGTCAGCCTGGAACTTCCAATCATCCATCCGGCGCTGGTATCCCCCCTGCGTGGCCGCCATAGCGCCGGTGGTGTTGTTGATGCCGATCATGATACCCATATAAGAACTGAAGGCTTTTAAAACCATGCCCAGGTTCGCGCCGCCATAAGTGGCTCCCATGCCGGTGGGCGCCCCAATCTTGATATCGGGCAGGGCAGACAGGAACGTGGACAGAGTCTCGATCCCGCCCTGCACTCCCTGTAGTATCAACCCGGTTTGCATGGAATTAAGATGCTGGGATTCGTAGTTGTTCATGTAGGGTCGGGTGCTGTAGTAAGTAAGCTTGCCCTGGACAACTATTCTTGTCTTGTTGAGCGCATCCAGGTTTTCCTTCGTCTCCTCTACCTGGCGTTCCTTGACGTACCGTATGGCATCAAGCATATTCATCTCATGGCTCTGGCGCAGCAGGGCGAGTGCCTCCGCATCTTTTTTCTCCAGTGCCGACAGTAGGGCACCGCCCAGTGACTTTACGTCGTTGCACAACTCCATGGCTTTTTGCAGCATGAAATTAAAGCGGTAATAAGGAGTATTGGCACTCAAGTCGTTCAGGATGCTGCCCAGGTCTATACCAGCGGCGGCAGCCTTAACCAGCAGTCCAGGATCGATGGGCGGCTCAAACAGAGGCAACTGGCGCACAATTCCTTCTATATTCATGCAGTTGCGGATCTTGAACAGCCGGTCAGCCACAACGTCCCAGTATTCCAGTAGCTTTTCATTCTTGGCCAGGCCGAAGTACGCCATCCGGCCGAGGCTGTTGCCCGAATTGTTGTTAGTATTCGCCGGGGCGGAAGGCGGGATGAAAAGCTCGATATCCACCATGGCATTGGAAAAGGGGTCTAGATCAGTATCAAGCTTACTGTAGGACTGCACCTTCGGCCTGGCCCTGGGGGGCACCCGCTGGGGCCGCTCGCCTAGTATTTTGGCAGCCAGCACGTAAAGCTGGGTAGCCTCGTTGATGGCCTCGATTGTATCGCGGCGGAACAACTGGTCCGCCCACGCCAGCAGGTTATCTATATACTTCATCACCACGTTTTTCATGTATGCCAGCCTGCGCATCCGGGCAATGACATGGGGCTTGAAGGGATCTTGCATCCACTTGTCAACCTGTTCGGCCAATTCCGCAGCATTTGTCATAAGTTCGTCCAGCGTCTCAATCTTTGTACCGGCCAGGTCATAGAAAGGCTTGAATCTCCAGAACCGTTCCTTGCCGGCGCCTTCGCTGCAGGTGGGATCAAACACGTAGTGAAACCACTTGCGGGCCTTTTCAAAGCGCTGGTCCTGGCTCAGGCGGGTCGCCATCAGTATGGGCAGGTGAAAGAACAGCTCCCAGTTGTACTGAGAATAAGCGCCGCCATAATCGTAATCGACCTGGTCGGTGGGATAGCCGATAGCAACCATGGCCTGGTCTGGCTGATACCGGGGAAAGTTGATATTATCGCCTAGCTTGGAAATATCCAATGCAAACTTGAACAGGCCGTCAACGCCTAACCGGTTGAGATAATCGATGAAAGTCTGGACGTGGGCATGAGAAAAAGTGGAAAATGCAAGATGGGTCTCGGTTTGATATGACGCCTCCCTGGTTTGTACGGATTTGCCTTTGCTCCGACCATAAGCTGCGTAAGGCCCGGAAGGCGACAATCTTGTTTTATTACTGGTGCTAACCAGCAACTGCGACGCCATATTGCCCATATTAAAGCCCCCGGGGCGATAAGCATATGATGGGATGGCGGCGATCAGATCATTGCCGCGAATCGTTTTTCCGTTCAGGCTGATAGTAGTGCCACTCGAATTAATTATAGCGGCGCCCTGGGCAGTTTCTTCATCAACCGGGTTGGTGAACTGCGACAGTATGTTCTCCAACTCCTCCCATCCCTCAACCGGCCCTGCCAGATCAGGTATCTGGTTGTCCTCGTAAATCCAGTGATCATTGTGGTTCAGGAGATCTATTGTGCTAAAGCTGCCAGTGCCGCTGTATTCTATCTTTTCCAACTCATGGCGCACAAAAAAGGTGTTGACGTTGTCCTGGAAGAAGAAAATATCACCCAAGGGATTATCAAATAAAGCGTTGCTGGGTACAACCAGCCTGTATAACCCATTCGGGGCAGAACTGAGTAAGGGGTCATCGTTACTAAAATATAATCCTTCTTGAGAATCTATTTGACGTAGCATCATTTGACTACCGCAGATATTTTTTGGAAGCGTTTTTGTTCTGCATTGGCTTGGATTATATGAATTTGTTGCTACCGGGTCGCTATTGCCATCCCTGAAAGAAAAATACACCCACACAAATTGATACAAGGTATTTGGTATACTACCGTTGACTCCATCCGATTGCTTCAAAAATAAAAATCTCAATTCCGTGGGGGCCGGATAAAGGCATATGTAAAATTTGTCTCGTATGTCGTGTAAAACATCTTCGTTCGTACAAGTTACAAACGGCGAACAGATAATCGACTCTTTTGATATTTTCCTGGGCAGCCATTTATTCTTTTTGCGCTCGCTCCAGGCAAGCTGAATCTGCCAATATAACGGCGCCTTTGGCAGGGTAGTGCCGGAAGAAGAGTCCTCGGTAGCTTCGGCGCTATAAAAGCCCTGCTGTATTTGACCGATGTCAGAATCTTCATTGCAAGATATGACGGAAGATGTGCCGGAAGTTGAGCTGGATTTATCCCCCTGGGATATTGTGATATCGACATCCTGCGCCTTTTTAGTGAACATCAGCCAGAACAGGTACAGGCGGCGGTTCCAAACGAACAGCGCCAGGTGGTCTCCCTCAATGTCCAGTTCGACTTTTTCCCATGCAGTCCATTCGCCGTTTTCCAGTTTGCGGTAATAGTACTTGTGGGGGGCGCCATACGTGCGGCCTATGACGTGCACAATGTCGATGTCGTAATCGGCGTCCATCTGGTGGTAGACGCACTTGATCTCCAGCCGGGCCACCGAATCCAATTTTTCGAGATATCCCAGGAAGGCGTCTTCCACATTTTCCGGGCTCAGTTCATTCTGTCGCAGCTGGGCCTCCAACTCTTTGAAGAACGGCGATTTATCGTCCCGCAGCTCTGGTTCGAGCCAGTTTTCAGGGTACAGGAAGATTTTCCGGTTGGCCTCCCAGATTCGGTACAGCTTTCGCCACTGCTCCCATTCATCGATCTGATCCGGGTGGAGCTTCAATGGCGGTGTGGTTTTGTCCATGCTGGCATGCTCGAGGTTCATCAGCACGCGGTCAATAAACAGCTGCACGCTGCTGATGGCCTGTTTGATCCGGGAGGTCATCATCAGGGGGCACATCTCCACGTCGATCAGCAGGTATTCATACAGATCGTTACTGTTCCTCCAGATCAGATTGGACTGATGGTCCGGATGCGCCACCACATAGGCCACCAGGGCCTGGCGCCGCTTCTCCCGCAGCACATCCTGCAGCGGCTTGGCAATGGAGTACCACTCGCTCTCTTCATGCCTGGCTTTAGCAGCGTTCTTCACCGCCTGTGAATCGGCATCTGCCAAATCTGCCCTGATAACAGCGGCAATTTGATGTGCAGATAACCCGATCCTTTTCACTGCATCCCTGCATTTTCCGATCAATAGCAGCAAGCTTCCGGTTTTGAAGTCATTCGGGAAGTTTGTTTTCAGAATGCCCCCGCCTAGCAAGGCATCCTTACCGCCCACCAGGTCCGTCACCAGGCTGCCCCAATGAGTGCGCCGCTCTAACTGCTCCAACCAGCGCTCTTTGGCTTCCTCGTCCGGGTTCCGGGGAGGTATGTGGATGGGATCTCCCAGTGCGCCACCCAATTCGGTCGATGCTACGCCTCCAAGCTGAGGGACTTCCCCGTGTAGATTCGTGCCGAGAACTGGATCAAATACTACAGTGGGTTCGATAAGGGGCTTCAATATGTTGCATAGCCCAGGAGTGCCAAAGGGCAGCATATCTCTAGCCCGAACCAGGTCGATCAGGTTTTTGAATTCCCTGAAGGCAGCGTTGGCAGCTGGTGTCAGCGGCAGCGCCGACAGGTTTGTTATACCCAACTCATCGTGACTTTGGACGATGTACGGTAACTCCTCATCGGCAATTTTCAGGCTGTTGATGAAAGTGCTGATTTTATCGAGCAATCTAAAATCGTTATACTGCGCGGGGTACAGTTCTGGGGTGACAACATCGAAAGCGGCGCCTGATGTGGTTTTGCCCGAGATAAACGCTTCGTCCATGAAATCCTCGATGATAAAACGGGATCGATTTGACGAACTGCTTACCGCTGTATCCTCCAACAGCAGTTTGGCGGCCGCCGGTGACAGTTTCAACGCCTCAACGAATTTCTGCTTGATGAGGTTTTTCTTGCTCTGCACTAATTCATCCCGGGTCTGCGCTGTGTCAGAGGTTGTACCGGAGAGGTCTGAAGCTGTACCGGATGTTGTGCCCGATGCAGCACTGAGCTCTATCTTCCTGAGCCCGGCTTGAAGATCAGTCAAAAACAGGGTGATCGACTGATCGGTGGGGGCAGCACCAGTGTCCTCGGTGTATTGGTGGCGCAGCAGGTAGTCAAGCTGGGTAATGCTGAAGCCCGAGGTTCTGATGGCATCCAGCATGCTGACAAATGAGAAAGTTTCCATGGGAGATCCGAAAGGATCCAGGCCGATTATAGCCTTGACGGTGAGGAAGTCTTTGATCGATAAATTCAGCGCCCTGGCCAGGACGGCGTGCCTGTACAGATTGGATAGCACTCTCAGGGTAAGGGTGTTGGTGCTGCTGGTATCGATGTTCAGGTTCTTGGTCAGGAGCGACAAGTCGGCATCGGTGATCTGAACCGCTGCCAGGATGCCTGCGGAATGACCCCCAAAATTCTTGGCGATGCCGTTATGAATGTCGTCAAAAGCTGGGTCCGGTGGATTGATCACGGCCTTGTTCCTGAACAGGGCGTCGTAAAGCGAGGCTATTCCAGGCTGATCATCCCGGTCATAGTCGGTGTAGATAGTTGTATTGATATCGCCCCAGAACGCAGCCACCGTTCCCACGGAGAGATTAAACTGTTTTGAGACCCAAACAGCATAGGCCACCTGGACCAGATCATCTTCTCTATTGAAATAACTGGTCAAGGGTGATTCCGTAAGCCGGAAGAGGGAGGCGATTGCCATGTCAAGTTCGTACATCTTCCAGCCCAGCCTGCGCCACAACCTGATGAACCTGTGAATCCGTGTTAAATCGCCCGGCTCCATGCCGGCCAGTTGCAAATATTCGAGGACGCAGGTGGCAGAATCGCTGGTTTTCTCCGAATTCGCCACCACGGTAATCTTTCTCTTGCCGGAGGAATCAACCGGGTTGACATAGCGGGTGTCCAACAGGTATAGCACTTCCGTATACTGCAGGCCCGTCTGCTGCAGGAACACATCCACCCGGCCGGCCAGTATATCATTCCAGTTGCCGGCGGTAATCACTTGACCGGTACTGGCGGGATCAGTAATGGGCGTGAAGCCATTCGCTTTATCGAAGCCGTAAAATTTCCAAACGCCTATGCTGGCCCCCATATCCACTATATGGGTTATAATAGCCGCTTCCTGGGGAGAAATGCCCAGGTATTCCGCCGCCCAGTTATAGTCATTGGGATCGCAGCGATCGTTTGACTGATTTACAGGAAGGAATTGCTGCATCAGCTCGGCCCTTGATATCCCCAGGTGGTTCAGGTAGATGCGGCTTTCCTCAAGGGGAAGGTTGAAGGGCAGCACGGCAGGGAAAACCGAATTATTAACAAAATTGTAAGCCCCGGCCGCAAATTGCGATACATCCTTGTAGATTTTCTTGCCGTCCTGAATATAATACCGCTTATTGTGTTCCGGGTTGCCGGCCAATTCTTCCGCAGTACCCACCGTCTGGTAAGACTCGGCCAGAATGAAGCTGCCGTAGATGCCTTTGAGGACCATGACGAGAGACTCCAGCCGCTCAAGCACCAAGTCGACATAGGGAAGCGGGATGTTGGTGTTATTGCAGCTAAGCTCTATGTCCAGCAAGTCCCCCCTTCTTCTCTTGAGTTCCTGGAATACGTCAGGAGCACGTTTTTCCAGGAAGTGCAAAATATCCACCAGGTACGCGGCCGGACTATAGACCGTCTGGCACTCCTCGCAATCGCATTGTTCCAGGCTGCCGAACATGGTCCGCAGATCGGGTTCTGGTATGCCTTGATCATCCTGAGGGGCAGTACCACCCGTGGGCTGAATCCCCTGTTGCGGGATGACATAGGGAGCCAGATTCAGGTTTGGGTGTAGTTCGGCACATATCTCCAGGGCAGTCACATAGGTTTTTGTCGCTTGCTGGTAGACGGCTCTGGCCGCATCCTCTCCACCCAAGGTCATGGCGTACTTCTCAACAAAATGTTGCCGGGGCAACTGCGCGATCCCGAAAGACGAATCCAGGCCGTCTGCATACATTGCCGCCACGGCTTCATAGCTGGGAACCAGCCTGAAGACGCGCTCAATGGATTGCAGCACACCGATCAGCTTGTCCTTTTCTTTGACCCCGTCAAATTTATAAAGGGTACCCCCGGCGGTAAGGGTGTAGGTGGGGTGCTTCATAAACTCGAAATCCGGATTATTATTGAAGAATGCCGACAGATCGGATTTACACCCGTCAAAGGGGCTCTTGGAGGTGCTGTCCAGTTCCAGGCGTGCGGCAAAGACAGTGGTGGGAAATGTATCGCGCACGATCCGGGCCATAGCCGAGGCATAATTCCGGATTTTTTCCTGGTCGTCCTTCCCCTCGATGGCGGGCGGTACGCAAAGCCGTTTTTCTGACTGGGAAACCTCACTAATCCGCTGCTGCCAATCCTGCAAGTCATATTTGGCGTATGCCCGGAGGTCCCGGAACGTCTGATTTTCCTCACTAAGCAGCGACTTCATGATCGCTGTTTGATTTCCGGTGAACCATGCCAACCGCAGCGTCAGCTGGATCTTGGCGACTAGATCCTCGTTTCCCAGCTCTTTTTTGAAGTTGTTCCAAAAATCTTTAAGCTCCCCTTCAAAAGAAACGTAAGAGAGCAGTAACTTGCGGTGCAGTCTTGCATCGTCGGTCGCCAGGCTTAAAATATCGCCCAGGGAGGCTTCAGCCTGCCCTCTCTTTGCGTTCAGCAGCCGGTCGACCCGCGCCCGGCCAAACTGTTCGAGGATCTTATTCTTCTTTTCGGCCACTGCGGGGTCAATAAGGGTGTTTTTAACAGCCTGATCCAGGGCTGCCGCGATCACGCCCTGTTTCTGGCACAGCAGGACATTAAGATCGGCCGGGAGGTTCTGTTTCAAAAGGGAGTAAAAAGCTTCCGCCGGGATTTTTGTCTGTTCCGAGAACTGCTTGGCCTTAACAAAACGGTCAACCTCCCGCAAGGTTTTGCCGGACAGGCGGGACAGGTATGAAATATCCTGCTGCCGCCCGTTTTCAGCCAGTTCAGAGTATTGAACGTCGCCTACATGTGGACTGATGTTCTGGAGTGCTTTTTGAAACCTGGAAAGGCCTTTATAATCAGGGCTGTCGATCACAAAATGGACTTTGTTGGTTTCTTTAAGATCGAGCAGCATTTCCGAAACCGTGATCACTTTTCCCTGGCGATCCAGTACTTCCAACTGCAAAACGGGACTTTCCGGATTTAGCTTGAACTGCTCCGGGGTGAAGGTAAACTCATAGCAGCCTCTTTCGTCGGTTTCGATCTTTCCAATCAGGTTATCCTTGCGGAGGCTCTTTTCCAGGACAGCGACGGTGATCCCCTGCACCGGGTTGGCATTCAGGTGATAGACGAAACCTTTGACGGTGATGGTGCCCCTGGCCGGGGTGTGCCGGCTGTAATCAATCGCAATACTGACTTCCGCACCTTTACCAGTGATTTTCAGTACAGTGAAATTGCCGGTGCCGGCAATGAGTTCGCCGCCGGAATATAGTTTAAAAACGACGCCGGGAACCCTGCCCTGGAACAGTTCATTGTAGCGCTGACTGCTAATTATTTCAAACTTGCCTTCCTTGCCGGTTTCAGCGCTTCCGATCAGATGCGGGGAGTCCCCATCCCTGCTCCAGGCCTCCACCTGCAGCCCTGTAATACCGCCTTGTGTTCCGGAGTCGATTACGCTTCCGTAGATTGAGAATTGAACCATAGCTTACTTCACCCCTTTAATGTCTTATTTGGTGCCAAGTTGCACTTAGTGTGCCGACAAACCCCTTGCTGCCCCATGTTTCCATGGCTACATCGGTCATTGTTTTTTCACCATTAAGCGCCCGGCGTGTATCTTCGACAGCCCATGTAACTGCTCCAGCGGCAGCTACTACAGCGGCAGTGGTAACTGCAGCTGTTGCTGCCGCTCCTGCAGAA
This sequence comes from Peptococcaceae bacterium BRH_c4b, assembly GCA_000961595.1. Taxonomy (GTDB): domain Bacteria; phylum Bacillota; class Desulfotomaculia; order Desulfotomaculales; family Desulfocucumaceae; genus Desulfocucumis. The sequence continues at coordinate 44,819 of LADO01000003.1, read as the reverse complement.
ACCTCTGCAGTCAACGCTGCCACAGCTCCTTTTGCGGCTCCTGCCGCTGCTGTAAAAGCTGCACCCCCAGCCGTAAGAGCCTTAGCACCGTGTTGTCTTACAACTTCTCCAGCGACTCCCAGACCAGCTCTCACCCCAGGAAGGCCGACTCCTTGCACCCATTCTGCGCCTGCAAGAGCCAGTTGGGTGGTACCTTCTACTATATTTTCTTTAGTCTGTTCCGATTTGATAAGATTACTGGCTACAGCCCCCACTACAAGACCAATACCAAGACCAAGAGCAGTACTGGCTGAGGCTGATCCGGCCTGGCCGGAGTTTCCCTGCCTTCTTTGGACTGTAGCCTTTATATTGGTGCCGTGGGTTTTGTTAAAATTGGCGAGTGTGTTAGAAAGAATTTTTTGAAATTCCGCAAATCTTTTTTGGGAAGTTGTTTTGACCAATAATCTTAAATTCTCTTCCAGCGGAGCACCCGTCTTCGTGTTAAAATATTTCTTTTTATTCATATCCTTCATATGTTTTTCCATCTGTTCCAAGTACGATTCCAGCTTGCGAACGATTTCCCCCTTTCGGAAAACGCCCGAATCACGCAAGTACTTTCTGGTGGTCAAATTCATGGTTTTATCTTCGATCGTACCAATTATGTTATAACCCCATTTTGTGGCTTGTGCTATCCAGTGATCTATGACTGAACCGCCAGAGCCTTTTTTAATAACAGTGCAATCGCCTACTACGTATCCTTTTTCGGGTGGGTAAGCCTTACCAATGCCCTTTTCCCAGTCCTTGCCTGTATCGTAGTTTACTGAAGCCTCAAATCCGTTGGAATCCTTGTATTTTACCGGGTTATTCCTGGCGTATTGGTAAAGATTGGCCCCATCCACCAGCCCCGCCGGATCGCAGCTCACCCACCTTCCCAGCCACGGGGCATAGTAGCGCGCGCCATGATAGTACAACCCGGTCTCCTCATCCCGTTCTTTACCGGTGTAGCGGTAGCGCTTCTCGGGCACCTCCACCCCGCTGGTGCGCCTGGCCTGGTACGAGGTACTGCCGAAGGGATAATATTCCTCGTAAGAGATTACCTGGGCGGCATCGTCCAGTTCAACGCAGGCCGTTCCCAGGTGATTGTCCAACTGGTACCTGGCGAGGGGCTGCAAGTCGCTTATGTCTTTACTGTTTTCTCTGGTCTTGGTATCCACCAGGGCAATCCGCCGCCTGTCGTCCATGACATGCAGCGTTTCTCTCTCAAGGGTGACTGTACCGCCTGAGATCTCCCGGTAAATTTCTACAGATCCCAGGTAAATCCGTTCCTTCCTGAAATCATTGGGGAACACGACCACCTTGCGTACTCTTTGCCCGGAGGCATCGTAGACATACCAGGCCTTGTTAAAATCGCTTTGCTGATTGTTGGGACTGCGGTTAACGCTCTGCAAGTGGTTCTCGTAATTCCAGTCCAAGACGTGTAAGTGCGGCATGGAGATCATGTTGCCATGCGGGTCGAACCGGTATGAGTCCGGTAGTGCCGACCCCACCCGGGTGCTGTCAAGGCGGTTGTTGTCAGCTTGACAGGTGAAGGTCCTGGTCCAGTTGCCCGCAGTGTTGTTTGCCACCCGGTGAATCATCTTCAGCATGTTGCCCGCCTTGTCGTATGTATAGTGCTGCACATAGCAGCGCATTTTGCTGCCGTCGTTGGGATGGGAATTAAACCTGCGGTTGGCGTCGTACTGGTTGACCGGCATGTTTTGCCCCTCATGCTCCCTCCCGGCTGCCCTGACCAGCCGGTACAGGGCATCGTAGGTGTAGTCGCTGTCCGGGCGGACAACCATTCCGTCGTAATAAATCGTTGGCTGGGCGTCATCAGTAATCCGGGTAATGTTACCCGACGGGTCGTAGGTATAACATAAGTTTTGTAAAGTTCCGGCGCCGTTGTTGCGAGTCGTAAGAGTGTGTTTTACCCTGAATGTCAAAGGATCGTATTCGTAACTTGTGCTCACGCCGTTGCCGTACAGGATTCTCGTACGCTGCCCCTTCTCGTTGTAATCGATATTCTGAACGTATTGCTCTGCCGGACCTCCCCTGACGCTCACCCGAACCTCATTTAACAGCGACGCTTCATTATATACATGCTTGATCACGCTCTGGTCCGGGGTTTTGATCAGGACCGGCCTGTTCAAAGCGTCGCAGCTCGTCTCCGACAAATACTGAGCCGGTTCCAGCGCCACCGTGGCAATATCGGTCCAATCAGTTGTTTGCTGGTAGCCCACAACCAACTGACGCCGGCTGAGCATGAGATTTCCCTTAAAGTCATATCCATCATAAAAAACGACGCCGCCGCCATCGTACTGCTTCCAGGCCTGTCCCCTCAAATTACCCAATTGGGGAGCGGGAGCGCTTTCACCGTAAACAGTTCTTTTGGCCGTGATTGCCGGCCTGCCGGCTTCAGTGACTTCCAGTTCCGTATTGCGGCGCAGGGCGTCGTACCTGAAATGCAACATCGTATCCTTGATGTCCCATTGATAGATTGGCTTGCCCAGGCAATCGTTGAGCACCCAGTGTTCGCCGGCGTCCATGCTGTGCTGGTAAACGGATCCGCCGAGCATGTCATGCTTGTATTCCATCACCCGGTTGTTCCGGGCGTCTTCAATGAACTGCTGGTTGCCCTCTATGTCGAGCTTGATAAAAGTCGGGATCTGCTCTTCGACGACATCTCCGGTATCAATATCGGTAAACCGGTTGTGAGCGAGGGAATACACGTTCCGCCCCAGAGAATCGTGATGCTCCTCCAGCGGGGTGTCGTAGTGAAGAGCAGTTTTCACTGCCGCCTCGCTCTCGGCGGGATCGGCAGCCAGGGGGCCGTTGCTCCGCTCCTCGTACCAGTCGGTGTCCTTCACCGTATCGTTGGCATCGTATGTCTTCTGCAGCCAGGCGTCGAACTCCACCCTGCTGAAGGTGCCGTTGGGAAAGTCGGTCCTGATCAGTCGTCCCACCGGGTCGTAGTACATGACGGGCGTGACCCCGATTTCCACTAACTCTCTGGCGTTTTCGTACCGGTGCGTGGCACTGAAGTAAGGCTCATACTGCTTGACCGGTTTGCCCTTGTTGTTGAGCACGGTACGGCCCGTTCCCACCCAGCACAGGTCGGGAGTCGTATCCACGTCCACCACGTGGTTGGCTGCGTCCAGTTGTTTGGCCATACCCGGTTCTGCCTGAGCTTTCTTCATGGCTATATGCCCGAGTCCGTCCGAATATTCAAAGCCGTACTGAAGTTTGGATGGTACGCCTGTCTGCAGCGTTTCCTGGTGATGGGTTTCCCTCAGGATGACGCCGGCCACGGCCGGAAATTTTGAAAAATCGTAAACGAAACGGCTGGTGGCATGCTGCAGCAGGTCCGCCCCTTGCGCTGCCGGGTCGGTAAAGAAACCGTCGATCTCGGCCTGGGTCAAGTCTGCCCGGAAGCCGTTCAAATCGTCGGCTTCATCGCCTTTGCCTTTGAGAGCCATGCCAACCACGAGCCCCAGGATGTCGAAGCATACCTCAGAGTAGTTGCCGTTGCTGTCTTTTACTATTTCAGGCGCCAGTACCCGAAAATCAAAGCTTTCCACGCTTGTCTTGTTGCCCAGTGCATCTTCGGTCTCCATAATATACAGATGGTAATCGGGATCGTGAGTCACCCTGGTGGTTTTGTTGAAAGGGTCGATATAACGGTCAGGCAGGTAAAAATGCTGTTCCGGATTATCAGGATAACCGGTAGTGCCTGAGGGTGCCCACCATTCGTCGTCGGGGCCGGCCGGCGAGAACAATCCCAGGGCCTTAAGATTTGCGGAGAGGCGGTATCCCCCCTCTTCCAGCATGGCGCCGTTCACCCTGGAACCGTAGATTTCGTTGAGCATGAACGTGGTTGATGCCAACCTGTAGATTTCGTAAGCCAGACCCAGCGATTCGATTTGCCTCAACGGCAATGGACCGCTCAGGTCGTTTTTCAGATACAGCATCCTGGTCCGTTTCAGGAGCCGCTTCTGTACCCCGGAGCCGGACGGAACGAACGTGGCAGCCCGGGCAACTGCGTCTCTTACCTCCGCCAGGGTGAAAAACCGGCCTCCCGGCTGTTTCCCCGTCAATTCATAAGTGCTGGTCTCGGCAGTCAGCCGCAGGCGGTAGGCAGCATCGGTCTTGATATCATCTGTAAACTCGTTTTCGGTCAGGAGTATGCCCAGCCTGGCCTGTTCATCCTTTACCTTCTGGGGCAGACCGGCGTTTACCCGCGCTCTCGGATAAACAATACCGGCGGACTTTTTAACATTCCCCACCTCATCTATTTCCAGGTGCAGCGTATGGGCTACTCTCGGTTCCACCGGGTTCCGCTCGTAGTGGTAGTTTATGGACTCGCTTTCGTGCACCAGAAACACGGCGTGCCTGTTCTCCTGTTTGGTCTGCAGCAGCCTGATCCAGCAGTTGTGCTCTGCCGTGTAATAGGGCTGACTTGCTTGCCCCGTGCCGTCCAGGGCGTAGACTTCCTCCCTCAGCACCATGGACTTGCACGCCCTGTATGCTTCCCGGAGTTCCTCCGCGGACAGGCTGTAAGGCTTGGTCGTATTGATCTCTATCTCTGGTTCCGGCAGGCGGTATTCAGCAGAATCGGTGTTCCGGTAGTACTCAGGCTCAAATTGCTTCAGTATGGTGTCGTGACGAACGTAGGCGCCGATATGGTACCAGGTCTTTGTGAGCACCGGGGGCTGGTGCAACGGCTCGACGTCTACGATGTTGGAAGCCGTGTTTTTTACAAAGTTGTCAAAGGTTTCAGTGTCGGTGTGCTCAACCATCCCGAAACCGCGAAACTCTCGCTCGGCGTGGTCGTAATATCCGTGATGGTACCGGTATTCGTTGACGAAGCAGGCATTGGTAACCGTTTCTCTGACCTCCACCCGGCTGACACACTGCACCGGGAAAGGCAGCTTGGTGATCCACGGCAAGCCTTCCTGTTTATCTTTCAGGTAGTAATAGCTGGAGCTTTTATAGAGGATGCTGGTTTCCTTGCCCAGGTTGTTCTTGTAGCCGCACATGATGTAAGGCTTTTTGCCCCCCATCAGGTCGATGTAGCGCATAGGCGCGTCGGAGTAACCGGGCAATGGCGAAGACCAGACTATGCAGGCGGTTCCGTTGCCCAGCAGGTCGACCACGGACAACTGGTTGGGCAGTTCGCTGGGAAAGAAGGGTTCTATCTCCCGGGCCTCTCCCCAGGCGTTGCCGCTCAGGTTGTTCCAGGCCCTGCACCTGTTCCGGCCCAGGTAGAGGATGTCGGTGGCACCGGTACCGCTGATATCTGCCAGGTGCAGGTAGGTTGGATTGAAGGAGTCGGGCGTGTCGAAAATAGGAGCATTGCTCATGTTCACCTTGGCGCCGAATCTACCGTAGCCCAGATTCGGCCAGTAGCATAATTCCCCGTTGCGAATGCGCACGATGTCGGTGAGGCCGTCGCCACTCATGTCTGCCAGGAAAATCGATTGGGTGCCATCCGCAAATACAATCCGCGGGCCCTGCTCTTCATCAAGGGGCTTGATAGCCGGCTCCGGTGCATCAAAACCGATGGTGCCCAGGGACAAATACCAGGTAAACACCTCTTCTTCGGACACCAGCAGGTCGGGCATGCCGTCCCCGTTCAGGTCAATAAATTTCACGTTCGGGTCGCGGAGATCGATGTTGGGCACTTGTTCAAAAGGCCTGAAGGGCAGCCATGCTTCGTCATCTGTCTGTTCAAAGTAGCCCATCAGGGCTGTGGCGTGGCTCACTATGTATTTCTTGCCGCTGGCTTCAAGATCCTGAATTTGCAAGGCTCCGCCGGCAATTCCGGTCAGGGAAGGCTTGGGGGCCACCGGTCTGGCGATGGAAAAACTGCCGTTTCCCAGGTTGGATTTGTAGTACCAGGCCCCTGCCTGTTCGGTGAGGATACCGGAAATACCTTCGTTGTAGAAGTCCACCCACTGGTAGTTGCCGCTGAGCCCTACCGGGGCGTTGACGACGCATTCCGGCGCGATCTGCTTGATCTCCGTATTCCATTCCAGCTCGTGGTACTGGAACTCTACCGGCGGCAGCCCCTTCTGATCATAGGCGCCGAGGCTGTTTTTCCGGTAGCTGAATTGCTGAACGAAGGTGATGAAGTCCTCTTCCGCACAACAAATGGCAGCTTCATCGGATGCAAAGCTCTGAAAATGCTTGTAGCTCAGGTTGAGGGAGCGGACCAGATAGGGTTCGGAGCCTGGCCCGGAACTGAGCTCTTTGAAATAGTTATAAAACAAGATTCGGCGGCACAGCCTGTAGGTGCGTATCTCAAATCCGGCCCGGCAATCGGAAAACGGGTCAAAGCGGCATTCCCATGCTTTTTGCACTCCCGGCAAGGGTTGGTCCCGGTCGTGGTCGAAGTAATCGCATACCAACTCGAAAAGATATTCCGGGTTTACCGGTGCATCCGGATTATAGGGTTTTGCCGACGGGGCGTAATATGGGTTCTTATTCCCGTATCGAACTCTTTTCAAGTATTTGTTGCTAAAAGGCAATGGGTCCAGGCGTCTGTTTTTTTCATGCAGCTCCAGCGGTACGCTCACCAGATCCTCAGGCTTATATTCGTACTCGATACAGTTGCCCTTGTCGTCGTAACTCAATTCCGGCAGCCACTTAAATATGCGAGTATCGTCTGCAGGGTCGGCAATTCTTGCCTGAGGAGACTTCCCAAAAAGTGTGACGGTGTTGTCCCTGGTGGTTACCTTCCAGAAACAGCCGCTTTCTCCTTTGATTTGGATTCTCTCGATTCTGGCAAAACTGCTCTCTATGCGGTGCTGGTAGCGTTTTACACTGATGCCGGAAGGCGTTGTAATATCGTCATATTCCCAATTGCCGCTCTGATCCTGGATCATGGCAGGCACCAGGTCTTCCGGGCCAAACATGAAGACGTCGCTTTCGGGGTTGTCATCCTGATACCGGGGCAACTGTTTATCTGTTTTTCTCTGGATTGACGGCAGCTCCATGCTCCAACCAAGGCCAAAGGCACTGTTGCCGGACCCCGAGTTGTAGCCGAGAGCGAGAGAAGGAGCAAAAACACTCCGGCTCTTGGACAGCGGCAGCGGGATGCTGAAGCTGCAGGTGCCGTTGGCGGCATTTACAGTGAATTTTTCATCAATCCCCTTTAAAGCGCCTCCGCCCTTGGGGAGAGTTATTTGAGGCGCGCTTTGATGATGCTCTGTGTCGCTTCCTGCTTTCAGAGACGATTTCCCGGGTAGGGTTTCGCCCTTTCCTATAGAAGAGTTTTTGCCGCGCAGTTGCTCTTGGCTTTCCATAATTCAGCCTCCCATAATATGGGTTTTACTATATATCGCCATTGCCGTTGAACATTACGAAAGTATCATAAGTTGGCATACATTTTCCTTCCTTATTGCAATAACAAACAAGAATATGAGGCCTTTCATTGATCAGAGTTCAATAATTTGAAAACTGATAACAACATCAAAAACTGTCAAATTACTTCTAAACTAGAACAACCGCCAGGTTTGGCGGTTGTTCTAGTTTAATATTCAATTTTGGATATACTTTTTTAAAAACCGCTTTTCTGTAGTTATTTTATATTATCCCCATATTTTTGTAAACAGAAAGATCTTAAGTTTTCCAGAAATTTGATTCCTTACAAAGTCTTGGTCCTCGCGGAATTAAAAGTATTGTTTCCTTGCATATGCGAAAATGTTGTAAGCGAAGCACTATATATGAAGGAATTTTCTATATAAGTACTGAATAATCGGCAGTTTATCAAACGTTAGCCTTTCTTGTTGTTTTCATACCGATGCGGACTAATGTTTTTTGCGGGCTTATAGCTGTAATAGGGTTACTATGGTTTTGGATCTTTCCGCTTATGCTATCCATTACCCTGGATTCCCGTTTATTTATCAGCCACATATTTGGTTATTTAACATATGCTTTTATGTCTATCGCAGGAAATTATATTTTCTTTCAAGTATGGGCCGAAAAAGAAAAACAACGTGTAAACTTGGAAGATCAAAGTCAAAAGCTTAAGGAATTAGCCAATCGTGACGCTTTAACGGGAGTTTACAACTTCCGCCATTTTAAAGATAAATTTCCTGTCCTTGTAGAGAACGCAAAGAACCAATCTAGTCCAATTTCCCGATGATAGCTGTCATGAGCGTCCATCATTGTGCCGGCAATAGACATCAAAAAACCGGCTACATTCTTAAAGGGCTCATGTTCGGGTCTCTTCACATCCCTGTTATTAACATTCCAGTTCCCTATGAGTGCGAGGAATTTAGGCAATTCGGCATTACCCACCTTTTCGTTAAGGGTGGCATCAATATCCGCGTAGCAAGTAGGGACGGTTCTTGCTTGCTACTATATATATATTGTTAATATTGGGGCAAGCAAGAACCGTCCCTACTTGTCCCTACTTGTCCCCCTTGTCCCCTTGTCCCCCCTACTTGTCCCCCTTGTCCCCTTGTCCCCCCTACTTGTCCCCCCAAGCAGCAAAGATTTGTTCCAGCAGACGCCATATCCTCGCTTTAGCGTTTCGGAAGCTTTGCGTTGATACAAATCAAACCCAAAAGGAAATTTGTCTCTGACGAAATAGAAGGTTCGCCCGGCAATGGTCACAGGATCTTTGTCGCCTGCTTTCAGTCTGGCCGCCACTGCCTGAATGTCAGGATGGTCATGATCGCAATAAAAAGTCTGTTGAAGTGTGTCTTCCATACTTTATTGCTCCTTTCGATCTGAGTTATTGGTATTTCCAACACTAACAAACGAGAAGAGCGGTGTATTGGATAAAAACGACATTTCACACAGATTTAGCAGCGTCAGGTGCCGGTAGAAGGTCCACATAAACCGGGGAAGATATAATCAAGAGTTCACTTTCCTTCAGTTCATTCAAAAAAACAGCCTGCTCATGGGGCTGATTCTCTTCTTTTAGGATACCAATGTTCATTAAAGAAGGCATGGGCTGGCCCATGTTAACTGATATTCTCTATTTCAGTAACGCAGCAGCATGACAAATGTTTTTGCCTGCCATGGAACCCGCGGGTCTTTGATTGCATAATAAAGTTGCCCGTGTTTTCTAAGGCTCGGCTACTATTTTCGGTGTGCGAATGGATGTTTTTTGCTTCTTATAAGTATCCTCTAAACATTGACGTGAGTAGGCCGCTTCTATTTTTTCTTCTATTGATAAGCAATGGGTATAACATGAGCCATGCGTATAACTATCAATAATATGTTCATACTGATTTGGCGGAATTAATGAAGCCCCAGTCTGACTAATAGCCTTTAGAGCATCCTGCGACAACTCCTCCAATACTAAGCACCCTTGTTTTCCACCAGTCAGTTGAGAAACACTTTTTGCCTGTCCATTGTTTATTACTTTCAAGCCTACAAGATTTTTTACCAAATCAGATACTTTATGGCAGTGAGAATAGGGCACCCTCAGCATGCTGGACCGTGCATCAATTATTACCATATCCTTTAAGTCGACAGTAATTGTCAACTCCATTTCATGTACGGTATCCACCAAAGTGGCTTCTATTTGAATAATGAATTTATCTATTTTTTTACCGCTAATGAATTTACTCCGGTTGAAAATCTTCAATATTTGCACCTCCAAAAAATAAAAATATTTAATGATTACTTAATCACACTGGCTCTACGTTCACTATTTCCAGAACGGAGGTTAGGAAGCTTTCAGCTCATTTGCCACAGCCCTTACCTTTATCGGCATCCACCTGTAATACGTACATCTAAATTCACCTCCTTGGGTTATATATTATATCTAAAAGATAACCAAAGATGGAGAGGAAAATCTTGAGGTTTTTTTCCATAATCAATTCAAAGCACAGGTACATATAAATAAAATTTCCCAGTTTGCACTGGATCCTCATTATGTAATACAAAAAATTCGATTCGGGAACTACAAAAGAAGCTTTAGTAAAAAAAAGGGGCACCCCCTTACATTTGCCTCCCGCATCAATGAGACCCTGCCTTGCGGCGGACACCCCTTGCACAACGACTTAAGTTTATAAGATAGCTCGTTCCTTAAATCAAAATTCCCAAATTTTTAAGTTCCTTTTCTAGACAATGATAAGTGGATTGTTGTGCGGGTACCAAGGGTAAACGCACATCCCCCACGTCAATTCCTATTAGTTTGAAACATGCTTTGATTGCTGTTGGGTTAGGTTCCGCAAACAACGCCTTTGTAATATCCATTACCTCATAATGTGTTGCCCGGGCACCATCAAGATCACCCTTGGCGCATTTTTCGCATATTTCCTTGTACTTTGCACCAACAATATGGGCAGATGCAGCAATAACCCCATCTCCCCCTAATGCCATAATGGGGAAAGTTAACAGATCTTCGCCACTCAGAACGTAGAACTTCTTTTCTCTATTTTTCACAAAATTAATCAATTCCATTGTTTGGCGTAAGTCACCAGTCGCATCCTTAATACCGATTATATTTTCCACAGTATCATAGAGTCTAATAATTGTCTCATTCTCTATATTAACACCTGTCCTAATGGGTATAGACCTGGCCATCCTTCGCTATGTCAATGTCTATCTGCCCTCTGAGAAAAACAAAAAAACGGCCATCAAGCATGACAGAAAAAGGCCGAATACATAGGAAAACCCTCCTCCCCTTACCCATTACGTGATGAGATAGCTCTCCACCCAGATTGGGAGCAGTCAATGGCAATTGGGTTTGTGCTTAGACACATTGAATTAATGGTATGTACTTCAAGTCCCAAAAGCTCTGCCATACGCTTCTGGGAGAGCCAAAGGATTTCATCTCGAAAAAATACTTCAACCCGTATACCTATCAGCGTTTAGTTATGAGCAAGTCCAAAAAGGGGGATAAATCCACACCGAGCTCTCGGCGGAAACGGCAGTTCCTCCGTAATAATAAAGGCGCTGGAAGATGAGAAAAAAAAAGGCAAAAAAATGCCTTCTTTCTAAATTTCAGCCCTGAGTATGCGAACCATTCCCTGATTTCATCTCAACAATTTAGTATCTCAGTTAATCGATGCCGGTTGCCCAATGTTATCCGCTACCTCAAAGGAGGGAATATGCTTAAATCCCATGGCTCCTGCCAACAGGTTGGAAGGGAACACCTGAATCTTGTTGTTGTATTTAATGATTGTATCGTTATAAAATTGCCGTGCAAAAGCTATCTTACTCTCAGTGTCACTTAACTCTTTCTTTAATTGGTTAAAATCTTTACTGGCTTTAAGTTGAGGATAGTTTTCCGCTACCGCATAGAGTGTCTTTAACGCCCCAGTTAACATATTTTCGGCCTGTATCCGCTGGTCCATGCTTTGCGCCTCTGTCGCTATTGCCCTCGCCCTAGTAACATTTTCTAATACCATTTTTTCATATGCAGCATAGCCTCTTACTGTTTCTACTAAATTAGATATAAGATCATACCTTCTTTTGAGTTGGACTTCAAACTGTGCCCAAGCGTTCTGTGTCAGGTTGCGTGTCCTCACAAGTCCGTTATAAAGGAGTATTACAGGCATCACTAAAACCACTACTATTACTATGAGTCCAAGTACATAGGTTTTCATTAAAAACCCTCCTTTTTCGTGCAAACCGGATACAAACTTTTTGCATAGATAAGTCTTAATATACGGAGACAAGTATTTTTCTTTTATCTATGCCAATAAGTCTATTCCGGAAATTGCAATATTATATTGGCTTAGATTTCAACAGAAACCAGATAAATCCTGCTTTTATTTATTGAAAATTATTAATTATCAGACAAATGAAAACGGTTCTTGCTTACCCTGTGAAAATAAGGAATCCTCAATGCTATGAACCTTACCGGTATCCTGCCGGGGAATAAGATTTTTCCAGCTAACCAATTGGGTCAAGTCTTGTTGCAGTAAACCTCGGTATAATCAGCAAAATGAGGGCTCTCTTTAAGAGCAAAATGTTGTCCATGGCCATCTCCCCAATTATGTATCATATTTACATTTATTCATATTTCTATTGTTTCCTGCTAACCACGACAAAAAACATGCTTGGAAAATATTATTATGTCGTTTAAGCTTAACATGCCGACTCCAGGTCGATGTCCCCTATTCTTACGTACAATTAATTATAACCCGGGCCAAATACTCAACTGTTTTAAATATCATAGAACCTATATTCCCTATAATATCCGAATTTTCCTGGAAATTGGCAAAAAAACCGCCGTGCATTTAATGCAGGAGCGGTTTCAGAGAACGACTGTATTTATTACAGTACGAGTTTGTTTTTAGGGGACCGCCAACTCCGACCTGAACAACCTTCAATGCCTTCCGAGTAAACCGTTTCCGCATCAATACCGGCATTATTGAAAACAGCGTATGCCAGTGTGGCATCTATGTCTGCAGATGACAATGAAGGATAGCTTGCAAGGTTATCCGAAATAATAAGGCGGCTAAAATGACACCTTATTATTATAATCATAAATATACCACATTTTGATTATCATTTATAACATTGTTAAGCACACTGTTTAGAGGAATGCTTTCAAATTCTTCAGGTGTATAGGCTAACGGTTCTATCGGTTTCATGATCTCAGCTATGGCACGGCCCAAAACCTCGCAGCGCTGTTTGAATCCCATGACTGCAAAATCCTTTGAGATTACAACTAAATCAATGTCGCTATATTTTCCGGCAGTGCCCTTGGCGTGAGAACCAAACAATATGATTTTATCAGTATTAATTCCCTGCTTTGCCAGGGTTTCTTTAAATTTTTTAATTACTTCTGCAACCTGTTGTCCAGTGCTATACATTTTATCACATCCTCAGACTTTCTTAGATATTCTATGGCTATATCCCGATTGAATGTTGTTAGAGACTTTGCCAATTCCTCCGGATACCTGGTTGTAATGCTGGCGGTATTAATTTCAGCTATGAATTGTATTTGTTCTGTATTGAGATTTGCCGAACCGTGTTTTGATAATTGAATAAGGTTGTGGGTTCTGGGTGGCACTTCTCTCGTTGCAATGGCAACCAATGATTTCAAAGCCTTCTGTATCTTTCAATGGTTTCGGCCTGAATATCCACCATCCTGACAAACTCAAGCTGTGATATCATATCTTTGACTTCATCCTGCCAGTTGAACAGGTCGATTAGCTCATAGTCCGCAACATCCACCGGAAAATCAAGGTACACCTCCGGCTTTTCACCCCTTGCCAGTAAATCACGGTCAAACTCCAGCTGCTTCTGAGGGGCAAGCACCAACTCCCCGGGGCGGTAATCTTTGATATTAAACATATTCGCCTATTTCCACCGCAGTTTTTAGATCAAGCTTGTGGGCAACATTCCTGAACAGCTCCAGCAGGTCCTTTCCATCAGTCCTTTCCGGGGTTGCAGTCAGCCCCAGCGTAAACTTTGGTTTGAAATATCCCAGTATCTTCCCGTAAGTATTAGCAGTACCGTGGTGGCATTCATCAATAATGATGTATCCAAAATCATCGGGTTTGAACTGGTCAAGATTCTGCGCTACACTCTGGATACTCCCACATACCACATATGCATTTGTATCCTTCTGCTCAGCCACATACATTCCGGTAGAGATATCCGGCCAAATATCTTCAAATGCACCTTTTGCCTGGTCAACAAGTTCCCTTGTGTGTGCTAGAAAGAGCGTTCTTTTAGCAAAATTTCTGGCATCACTAACTGCGGTAACAGTTTTTCCTGCACCGGTTGCATGATAAAGCAAAGCAATGCTCTCTCCGCTATCCCTCATCTTTTGCAGGTTTTCTACTGCAGAATGTTGGTGGTTTTTCAACCCACCGGTATACTTTCCAGTTGTAGTATATATATAATTTCTCATTAGGATTGGAAACCCCTGAAATTGTTACCCCCAATGAGCTTATGAGGAGGGACTAAACAATGCCACACAACGACCCAATTGTTAACGAGGTTAGAGAATCAAGAGAACTTATTTTAAAGAAATTCAACGGGGACTTGGAAAATTATTTTCAGTTTATTCGTCAAGAAGAAAATAAAAATAAACAGAAGCTGGCTAATATTTCTTCCATTGTAATACCCCCCAAGAAAACTGCCCGTTAATTTGTCCTGCCGACAAGGTCGGTTGTTCAATCATCAGAAACGGGCTGATTCCGCTGGGGGTATGCCCGAGGGGGTGAGGGGACAGTGCAGCGTCATATCCCCCACTGACAGGTTCTAAATTTCCCCACTCCCCCCCGTTTTTTCTTTTTGGGTGGTGCCAAAAACGTTGCCAAAATGTCACCCCAAGTTTACTCCTTACTTCTTACGGCACTATAAAACTCAATGAAATAATCAACTATATCCTCAATCCTGACTTTACCGTTTTCATCCACATGCTCAAGCATCGCTTTTAAAAGGACCGGCTTATAGGAAAAACTCATGTCCATGGTCTTGACCATTTCCATAAACTTGTCCTTCATATTGGCAGCGGTGATCAAATCAGGTAATCATCCAACATCCTGAATACAGACATTTCACCTACAAAGGTCACCAGTTCGTCCTTAACTTTTTCGCGCTGGCTTTTTAACTGATTGTATGCCCACCGGTATACTTTCCAGTTGTAGTATACCAGGCTGTTTTGTTTCAGCATGTCATCATAGTATTTATTAGCAGAAATCATCTGCGGATTATGAAATCTCTCTCCATCGATCTCAATGGCAATGCGCATCTCTTCTACCCAGATAGTCGAGGGCTTGACTTGGTAAATCGGATTGCTCTGAGTATTGAATTAGTCCGATTGAGAATATGGCCCTCTTGCGAATCTCGGTATCCTCATGAGATATCAGGTGAATGGCTTCATAAAAATATCGCGCCATGTCAATGCGCGTGCCCGCTTCTCCTTAGCCGTAATCAGCCGCTCGATCTTTTCTATGGCCTGGTCCCAGGTGGAAAGCAGGTTGGCGATGGCAGTTTGTTCTTTTATTGGAATAACATATATTGGGCTTGATTCCCCGTTCCACCAGCAGGTTGCGCACGCTCTGATTGTTCTGAACATGCTCGACGGTGATGGACATTTCGCCAAACAAATCATTTTGCCTCAAGTTGTGGTTGGTAATTTCCGTGGCCAGGTTCTTTGCGGTGATGGTAATGGTCGGGAGGAAGTCTGCCAGTGGGCGTTTTTCCGGAACACCAAGCCTGTGTTTCATGACCTGGGTAGTGTTCCCACCGAAAAGAGCGGCGTCACCCTTGGAGCGGATCCGGCCAAATCCTTGATCATCCACTCCTCGTTCATAGATATTCTTGGAAAGCTCAATTTCGGAATCGCGCAGTTTCTGGCGGGCTTGCAGGCGTTCTTGCAGTCGGATGCGCTCCTCGATAATTTCCTGCCTCCGGGTCTGAATGGCGAAATAGCTCTGGGCAAAGGCAATCGAATCCTTGCGGGGGTCACCGTTCTGAGCAATGAGGTAACAAGCGTAGCGGGTCAGCATAATATCCTCAACAGGCCGTTCCGCGCCGGATCCGATCCGGACCATTTTGTTGACGTCAACAAAATGGTTCATGACCGGAACACCAGCATTCGCACAGGAATCCTTGCCCTTGTCCACGACCTTGAGGAAGTTGCGCCATTCCGTATAGCCTAGAATCTCTTGCAAATCCCGGGCATACCAGAACTCCACCTCGGAATTTGGTATCGCCTGTACGATGCCGTCAAACTACCGGTGCAATTGGATTATCAGCTCTTTTTTCATTCGTGATTTTCTCCCTTCACCCTTCTTCGGGCCTCCAGGCTGTGGCGGCCACCACCAGGTTGCGCCAGTGGTCCCGTATCTTTCTCTCGGCCTCCAGCTTATCCAGTATTTCGCTTTGGTACGGATATGGTGATATATCAAAATTAAAGGTGATATTCTCTTCATTGGTATAGCGCTCAGCCACAATGGCACGCTGAAGAGTCTGCTTATCTCCCTCATGGTAGGGAACGAACTTCATGCACTGACCCTGTAAACAGTGAGCTGGCCGCAATGGATGTTACCGGTCGGACAATATCAGCTTTTTCATTTACTGCGTAAGCTGAATTTTGCCTCTCCCAAAGGGCAAGTAGCATCTGGGCGCCCCTGTCCACTGTCATGTCGATAAGGGCAGCATCGCCTACCCTTGATACCATTGTATTTATCAAGCCATTGCAGACGGCGATTTGATCCTCTATCTTGCCACCTTTATCCTTGATGTTGGCAAGCCCCTGTAAAATAACCTCGGCCAGATAATTTGCCAGAACTTTAGCCGCCTCTTCACTTCAATGGGGCCTTTTTTTACTATGTACACAGCCGAATCTATTTCTTTTGAGATGAGCTTGTTAAGCACCTGCTCATAAATCCCTGACTTTAGCATTTTACCACCTTGAAGTATATTATCTAATTTGATATTATACCATGGACTGCTAAATATTGACATATTTAAACTGGTATTTTCCTTCCTCTTCGTATTCCATAAGCATCATTTAATAAAACCCATGAGTTTCTTAACATTACAACAGTTTTCTTCAGAAGTTAGTAATTCAAGAAGCTTAAATGCAACATCAAAAGCAGTGGCGGGGTTATATGATGTTATAATATTTCTATCGATAACGATTGGTTGATCTGGTATAATATTTACACCAAATTCGGCTAATTGCTTTTGTCTTTTTTGATTACTTAAATTATATGTCGTTGCATTCCTTCCTTTGAGAACCCCGCTTTTTGCAATAACAAGGGCACCCACACAGATAGATGCAATAATCTTCCCTTTTTCATCAAACTTTTTAATTAAGTCTAGAACATCCTCGCGAAAAGCATCTTCATAAAATCCTGCTTCCTCAAAACCACCAGGAATAGCAAGAGCATCAAAATCATCTACACATAAATCCGTTATGTGCATTTCTGGAATTACAGTAAAATTCCATGTGCTGTGCAACTTTTCTCTTGTCCCCACAGCTACCAGTTCCGTTGACCTATCTCCTTCTAGATTATTCCACCCGATGACATCAGTAAATACGCTTGCTTCCACGGCTTCAAACCCATTAATTAATAATAAACAAACCCTTTTCATGCAAATGCCCCCTTAACAGCATTAATCATAAAAATTGCGGTAATCATATTCGAGAAAATCAAAAAATGCAATAAGTCAAGCCTGACCCCTCTACCCTGTGAGGCGGGCATCGTCCATCGCAAATCCTTTGGTGATGTATTCCCGCAAAACTCCGGTGGCCCAGATGCGAAAGCGAGTGGCCTGATAGGAGTTTACCCTGTAACCAACGGCTATAACAGCATCAAGGTGGTGGAACTGGGTCTGATAGGTTTTACCATCTTACTCTACATTTTCAATCTCCCTGCATCTTCTCATAAAACGCATATCCTCAAACCGCTTGAAAGGATTAGCAAATATATTCCTCTCCACATCCTTCCTCGTGAAGCCTTCCTTACAGAATATACTGGTCTTCTTTTCGATAGCCAGACCTTTATCCTTCCGCGCGCTATAAAACTCAATGAAATAATCAACTATATCCTCAATCCTGACTTTACCGTTTTCATCCACATGCTCAAGCATCGCTTTTAAAAGGACCGGCTTATAGGAAAAACTCATGTCCATGGTCTTGACCATATCCATAAACTTGTCCTTCATATTGGCAGCGGTGATCAAATCCCAACCAAACTGGGATGCATAATTTTTTACTGTTTCTTCTTTAAAATACTTGAAACTTCGCCTGTCTCCCAGAGGAACCTCAAGATCCGGAAGTATCTTTCCCTCCCGTATGTATCTTTCAATGGTTTCGGCCTGAATATCCAGCATCCTGACAAACTCAAGCTGTGATATCATATCTTTGACTTCATCCTGCCAGTTGAACAGGTCGATCAGCTCATAGTCCGCAACATCCACTGGAAAATCAAGGTACACCTCCGGCTTTTCACCCCTTGCCAGCAAATCTCGGTCAAACTCCATCTGCTTCTGAGGGGCCAGCACCCTCCCCAGGGTGGTAATCTTTGATATTAAACATTCTGAATGGAATAAGGGGTATTGAACATATTGGCATTGTCAATGAAATCAAAAACCATCAGGCATTCCTTACCTTCACCCCTCTACCTAACGTAGATAGGTTTTCATACCTGCAACCAAGCTTTCAACGAAATATTCCTGATAAGCTGCTTTCTTATACTTCTTCATTTCATCCCTTACCTGGGCTAACGCTGGAACCAAAACCCCTTGCAATTTATTTATTCTTGCATCCTCAAGTTCCCACAACTTTCTCTTTATTCCCGTGGTAATAGGAAATGGCAGGAATAAACCGTTCCATCTTGAGGATCTCCCGCAGAGGAGCATTCAGCACCGCCCCCTCCTCCCAGGCGCTGCACCAAAATAGCGTCGGCTCCGCTTCTTTTTCCCGAAACCCCAGGATACCTGAGCATGTGGCAAAATTAAGCAAGTCATCCCGGACGATGCCAAAATGCCCTAACAGCTCCGTTTTTTCTTCGGCGTTGAGAGACGTCTTAAATCCATATTCGTTATCTTGATGCCAGCGTAGAAACTGCAGCGCAGAGAGCAAAAGCCTTCCCTGCTCGGTGTCCAGGTCAAAGCTATGAGGGTCGCTAGTGATACCACCGGCAAAAAAAGGCAGTCTTTCATATTGTCTAATCCCTTTACCCTCTCCGGGTTCAAACCTGGATATTACTTATTGTTTTAAGAGAAACCTCCTCATGATAACGTGTTGTCGCAATTTTGGGCTATTATTTAAAAACTTCTGTTGGTATACTATTACCATTAGAGGAGGTAGAAAATATTGGGGGTCATTACCATGACAAACCCTGCCGGGGAGAAACCAACACTGTATATAGAAACAACAATCCCAAGTTATTTAGCGGCACGGCCCAGTAGAGATTTAGTAATAGCCGGCAATCAGCAAATTACACATGAATGGTGGAACGAAGAAAGAGAGCGTTTCCAAATTTATATATCCCAAGCTGTCCTACTGGAAGCCGAAGCTGGCGACACAAAAGCTTCTTTACTTAGAACTAACTACCTCAAGGACATGCAAATATTACCCGTTACAGGGGAAATAGAAACCATTGCCAAAGAATATATTTCTGTCCTTGGAATTCCAGACAAGTCAGCTTTGGATGCGGTTCATTTAGCATACGCGGTAATATATAAACTGGACTATCTGCTGACCTGGAATTGCAAGCACCTCGCTCACGGCGAAATACGAAAAAAGCTAAAAAAATATAATTTCTCATTAGGATTGGAAACCCCTGAAATTGTTACCCCCAATGAGCTTATGAGGAGGGACTAAACAATGCCACACAACGACCCAATTGTTAACGAGGTTAGAGAATCAAGAGAACTTATTTTAAAGAAATTCAACGGGGACTTGGAAAATTATTTTCAGTTTATTCGTCAAGAAGAAAATAAAAATAAACAGAAGCTGGCTAATATTTCTTCCATTGTAATACCCCCCAAGAAAACTGCCCGTTAATTTGTCCTGCCGACAAGGTCGGTTGTTCAATCATCAGAAACGGGCTGATTCCGCTGGGGGTATGCCCGAGGGGGTGAGGGGACAGTGCAGCGTCATATCCCCCACTGACAGGTTCTAAATTTCCCCACTCCCCCCCGTTTTTTCTTTTTGGGTGGTGCCAAAAACGTTGCCAAAATGTCACCCCAAGTTTACTCCTTACTTCTTACGGCACTATAAAACTCAATGAAATAATCAACTATATCCTCAATCCTGACTTTACCGTTTTCATCCACATGCTCAAGCATCGCTTTTAAAAGGACCGGCTTATAGGAAAAACTCATGTCCATGGTCTTGACCATTTCCATAAACTTGTCCTTCATATTGGCAGCGGTGATCAAATCAGGTAATCATCCAACATCCTGAATACAGACATTTCACCTACAAAGGTCACCAGTTCGTCCTTAACTTTTTCGCGCTGGCTTTTTAACTGATTGTATGCCCACCGGTATACTTTCCAGTTGTAGTATACCAGGCTGTTTTGTTTCAGCATGTCATCATAGTATTTATTAGCAGAAATCATCTGCGGATTATGAAATCTCTCTCCGTCGATCTCGATGGCAATGCGCATCTCTTCATTCTCAAGTGCAAAATCAATAAACCTTCTGTTTCCGTATATATCAACAAAAGGGTACTGTACAGAAAGATATTGGGTTTTCTCAGGCCCGAAGGCATCACAGAAAACCTCCACAAACAAATCTTCCGCCACGCTGGCCAAACTGGCAGTATACTTGATCTTGTTCTCCAAGCTGAGGACACTCCTATTTCTCAAAAACTTCCTTCAATAAAAGCCTTTTTTCAAAAGCGCCCCGTTCTTCGGCCTTTTTCTTCCGCAGGCCATGAAAATCCGTTATTGCAATACCTTTATACTTCAGAATCGAGTAGACAACCTCAACAAGATCAGCCAATTCATCAGCACTGTCAGTCTCCAGATATTCCTGTAACTCTTCACTAAGCTTCTCATCAAGTAATTTCTTGTAGCCTTCATCATCAAGCTTTTCAATAATCGCCTTCTTACCGTTTTCCCGAATATTTTCCGGAATTCTATCCCTCACAAGCTTGTTATATGTAATGATTTTCATTTATTCACGCCCAAATTATCCTAAATACGCTGGTAATATGTGAAACAGCTCCTTGAGCTTTTTAAAAAGGCGGCTGCAGAGTTGTTCTATTGTAGGCATTTTGGTCTCCTTGGTTCAATTACTCTCCACCGGATCGTAAAAACCGGTATGTTGATTATTTTCTGCTATACGCGCTTTTCCAGCTTCAATAAGACGGTCCCGCTTTTTCAGAGATTTCGTCCTCAATACCAAAAATCCTCCATTAGTTATTTAGCTAATGGAGGATTGTATATATAAAAGCGCTCGATTTGCAAGTTAGTGCCAAACAAAAGAACCAGGGAAACGATCCCTATGCTTAAAGAATAACTCAGGTACCGGGTACCTAAGTTATTCTCTGTCTCTCCATCCCTAACTCCTGGTAATAAGCCCCTATACCCCTGGCCAGTTCAGCAGTATCCCCTGTGAAAAGAAAAAACGCCTTGGCGAGTTCCAGAATATCTCGAGGGCTCTTTTTCGCCAACAGCGCAGTATGCCACTGCCGGGCATACTTATAGCCTTGCTCAAAATCGCTCAAATACCGTTTGGACATCTAATCGTCCTCCTATGATCTGTTTCCGCTTGACAATATGAATCGGATTATAGGTATATGGAAAACGCATTACCTGAATACTATAGTCTGTAGACATTATGACTGCATAGATTATTCTAAAGGTGTTATGATTGATAAAAAATTTGGCCAAGTACTAAAAAAATTAAGAACGGAAAAGGGCGTGAGCCAGGAGGAGTTCGCCCTGAGTATTGGGCTGCACCGCACCTACATTAGCCAGCTTGAGCGAGGCATCAAGAGCCCGTCACTACGCACCATAGAAAAAATCTGCACCGAACTTGACGTGACGCTGGTCGAGTTCATGCAGTACATGGAACACGAAAAAGTCTCCTGACACCTTTTTCTGTTGTCTCGAAATTCTTAGAGACCGTTCCTGTTTATTGAATACTATAGTATTCAATAAACAGGAACGGAATTCCTTCTTGAACGTTGAAATATCATCATAAAAAACATAAATGGCTGGAGTCCTCCTCTAATCTAGAGGACTCCAGCCTTCTTCTTTTGGAATATTAACGTAATGGGGGACTGTCCCCTTTTGGGGTTTTTTGGTAGGGCGGTTAGCCCTTCCGGACATCCCCCAAGTACAGTCTGACAGTTCTCCTGACAATAAAAAAGGGTTTATGCGGAGCCCGTTCTCCACTTCGACTCCAAGTACCAATCTTGGAAAACCTAGTTTTTAGTTCACCTGCCTTCATTATTTCTCCACCAAAACAAGTTAAAATATTCTCTATCCCGCCAATCCTGTAATTACCTAGCTATCGCCAAAAACTAACCCACTTCTCTAAACCTTTTATACCTGATCTCAAGTCTATTCTGGTCAGGCCAGAGCATCTTGCTTCTGGGTAGAATTATACTCTGGTCATGAAGCTGCTGGATGCCGTGCTTCAACATCGGCCCATCCTTTTCCCCAAGAATATCTTCTCTTACTATAATCTTATAATCTGGAGTTATACCAATAATGTTGCTATCGAATGCCGCATGGTGAATTTTACACAAGGAAAGTCCATTGTTTACGACTGGCTCTCCTAACTCATCGGAATCCGAAATAATATGCGCAGCGTCAAGAAGCTCTATATGTCTAAGTCTACAAAATGTGCACTGCCTACTATACGCTTCCAAAACCCTCTCACGGAAGGACTTTTGATGCAATCTCTGCTTTATGGTCGATGTGATATAATTACGTTTAAAATATGTACTGTCATCAGCTATATAAGACACATTGTGAGTCAAATTATTATTCAAATAAAGCCTGATTGAACCAGGTTCGTCCTCAGCAAGCGTAAAAGATAGCATTGCCGGGTCATCCCGTATTATAAAAACAGGCCACACCGCCAGATACTTGCCTTTGACTATGCCATGAAAATAAATGAGTGGAACTTGCCGCTTCATTGCCTCACGTAATCCAACATTGTCCCTATGATTTGAGTTTGTGCCTCTATAACGATATACGAGAAAACCGTCTTTTGTGAAAAAATCATTATAGGGACCACCGGCAACCGTGGTAATTGACAGCGGGATTAGTTCAAGCATCTTAGGCTTCCATATCCCTTGGGGCCCAACTAATGTGATGCGTTGACCATTAAATAAAAAACCTTTTTCAAGAAGTGTACGCGAAAGTACATCCCCGTAAATCTGTACTTGCTCTTCTAGCCACTTGAATGCAGTAACCCTTATCTGCTCTTCCATAGTAGAACCTACCTTCTTCTTGCCGATACCAGAAAATGTCTATGGAGAACCGTTTACTTGTATAAGACAAAGTAAAGATGTGTAATATTTCTTATTAATACTAAAAGTATATGAATAAGAAATATTACTTCCATGAACAAGAAAAAACTAGCCAAAATATTAAAATAAACAATCTGAATAAAAAACGAAGAGAAAAAGATAAAAATCAGCAGAAAAATTTCAATTAACAGGGTGTAAATAAACATTAGTAATATCCATTGATAGATATTAATTTGCTTTCCTGCTATAATCCTTCCTTCTGTACTCATACCTTTTAAGGCTTCAATATTTTTATTGTTACTTGCAATTAAAATTGTAATACTGGATATTGAGAAACCGATTAGTATCGCCAAAACAGTTGGTAATATGTCTCTAAGTTTTATTAATGCCTTTAACGCATATCCCATTTTCAAGTAAATAATTGTACCAATTAGTGCAATTATTATAGGAATTACTATTTCGTACACAATTTCTTTTCTTTTTACTGTTGAAAAATAATCCACTAAGGGAATAAGCCATTCTCCATATACGTATTTCCCCACCATCATTCCTGACCAACCCAAAGAATATTCATCATACCAATAAATATTGAACTACTCTCGACAATTCCTTTTTCATCAAGCAATGCTCTTACATATTCCATTTTTTTCATATTATCGCTATCAAGTTTGATTATTTTACCTTCCTCATTTGTGCCATATATTCTAATGCGTGTCACTTTGCTGTCTCCACTAATTAAAGAGTTGTATAGAGATATAATATTCCTCTTTAATAATGATCCACCTTTGTTTGACTTAACAGTAATAATAATTTCATCCCGCATTGAAGCATCTTCTCTTTCCATTAAGTTCATCGACTCAGAACCTAGATTTATTTTATGGGTGTATAGTTCACCAATTCTTACTTTTGACATTGATCTCAAAACTGACAAAAAATCCTCGGAAGGAATAATGCCGTAAATAATTTTAAAATTTCTTGCTTTATTGATGGATTTCATATATCTGGCTAAATATTTATTTAAATAATAACAAATTTGCGAAACTGATATTCCTGTTTTTCTTTCCTCAAGAATCATCTCAGCTTCTACCTCATTTACCTTCATGCAGAGATGAGTTTTCTCTTTTTCTCCCTCATGTGCTTGTTTATCACTTTCCCTTTCTGTACCATCTATACTTGACATGTAATCTGGGCTGTGATTGTATTTGCATGATTTAAAAATAACTTTACATGCACAACTGAAGTTAATGATATCACAGGTGTAAGAATCAATAGATATCGCCTTGTTTGAATTACTATTCTTTAATATTTTGTTATCACTCGGAAGATTATATATATAATTTAACAGATTGACAAATAAATCTTTGTCAAAAAAATGCTCATCGCTCCTATATTTTTCAAACACAAAATTATAGTAACCTATTTTTCTCTCACTAACACTCATAAGAATACTCCTTCCAGTTAAAATTTACTAAATTCTTTGTTCAACAAATTTTTATAATCACCTCTAAGAAATTCTTCAAAATATTTAGATAGATTTTTTTAGATGCGTCAGTGGATATTGAATCATCAACGGCATTCCAATTGAGGAGAGAATCATTTCTCCTTTATCTATATAGAGTTCTTTATTTAAAAAACTTCCTGGTCACAACCAGGAGAAAACTACATGGCGATGATTAACTTGCAAAACATCTTCCGCTATTAAACTGCTCCACTCCCCAGTTTCTCCACTAGAGCAAGTCGTACAGAATAGCCCTTTGCAACGATAGGGAATTTACGAACATTGTGGCAACCCTCGCAAACCAATAATTTAAACCCGTACTTTGCATCCCCACATTTGCGAAACTTATCTATTTCTTTAATTACCACTGGTCTGATTCGATAACCATACCTTTTAATAAAAGTATCCCAGTGATTTATCCGTTTCAAAATGTTTGTTTCCATATCCTAAGATTATCAGATATAGCAAATAAAGGGATGCCCTCTAGAACTTATACTTTCTGATATAAGGAAAAACCCGCAGAATTAGCGGGTTACAAAGTCATTCCCGATTTACAGGGTGGAGACGAACTGTGACCTGACAAATCCGACTGAAACCGGAGTACCCAGCGGGCTGGAAAACGGACACCGCCCGACTGTTGCACCTCGTTTTACTTCATTTAAGCCACTAATCCTGTAAATTGGAAACGATTCGGATAAGAGTTCAAAAGACTTATTCGTGCCATTCCAAATCATGATTTATAGTTGTTCAAGGAACCTTCCACTGTCCGCATTTTATGACGCGAATGCGCTCTTATTCTTTTTTTTCAAAACTTGCTCGTCTTTAACAGGGGAAGTCACAATAGAGGAAGATGTTCTACATTTGCTTTTTATAAATTCAAACAACGGACGAAAAACTTCAAAGTATTCTTTTTCAACAGTAGGGATTACAGACTTTGCAAATTCAGTTTTATCCAAATCTGACTTAAATACGATAATCTTTCCTCCCGCACTCGGTTCTTCTTTGAAGAAGTTTTCCGTTTTATTAGAGCCATAAAAAATGTGCTCCATTTCGCAATGAGAAGTATCACAAAAAGTCTCCACTGGATGTTCACTTCTGCTTTTTTATATACTCATTTTTAGGCACGGGCAACATTATTGCATATACTTCTTTATCTTTACGCTTTTTATCAGACATTTAAAGGGATCGTTCTCGATAATTTCTCCATTAATGCCGTTCCATTGATTGTATGCCTTATCAAAATCGAACATACCAAAAAGTGATAAACCACTCATTTCTGCAACAATTCTATTGTCATCTGTTAATAATTGTGATAAGTAGGTACAACTAAACGCATAGAAAGGGATAAACGGCATCTCTTCTTCATATAGTTTATACCAAGCCTCTTTCAAGATAATAGGGTCTGTGCTGCCTTCGGTAAATAATACTGGTTTTTTCTCGATTTGAATTGTATTAATAATGCTAAGAAGCTGTTCTTGTTCTGAATAGTGAATCAAATCAGAACTTAGTTTATTGATTGCTATCTTGTTGGGTAAATTATAACAGTTTACCGAACTATCTTTAATATCGAAGAATTTAATATTCTTATGGTCGTGCGGTATCAGTGTAACCGCACTATGACTACTCATCAGCACATGATTATTTGAAGCCGTATTATCTTTTATCTCAAAAACCTGTTTCAGAAACTCAAACTGCCATTCCGGGTGTAGAAATGAATCTGGCTCATCAAGAAGTGTCAGGCAATTACGGTCTTTAAACAATTCAATGATGGAATATATGTATACCGACTGAAATTGCCCGTCACTAAAATGGTCGCTTGTTGCTTTGATATTACTTTCAAGTGTTATTTCTATAGAAATGTCTTTTAACATTTCGATGGTTTTTAGATTATCAAATTGTCTAAATAGTTCTTGTGAGCTATTGTCCGCAAATTTTGTCTGAATGGTCTTAATATCGAAATAAAGAATATATTCATCTTTGTCGCTAAAATAGCCTTCGGTACGCACAGGCCCTTTTGAGTCATCAGCTTTACACGAGGCCAGCTTGTTCAGGAAATCCTTAGTAATTCCTTCCGGCTTCCATAATATGTCTGTTTCGTCGTTGTTTACGATATCAAACGCTTTTTTACCTATCGCATAGAACGGTCTCTTTAATGTAACTTTAACAACATTGGCCACCGACTGAATACCAAGCTTTTTACATATAAAGTCCTTAGCCTTGTTATCATCCTTCTGAAATAGCAATATAGCTAGAAGCAGGTTTTTGTACTCTTTGCCAATTCCAATAAACTTCCTGGTATCCTGTATATCTGCTTCCTTAATATCTTTTTTGAATACTTCTTCATACGAATGCACTAGCTCTGTTACTTTGGCGTTGTGCCCAGAATAGTATATCAGAACATTATCAGGTAACTGTGTTTTGCCGATACTTTTTCTACTT
This sequence comes from Peptococcaceae bacterium BRH_c4b, assembly GCA_000961595.1. Taxonomy (GTDB): domain Bacteria; phylum Bacillota; class Desulfotomaculia; order Desulfotomaculales; family Desulfocucumaceae; genus Desulfocucumis. The sequence goes on along the minus strand of LADO01000003.1, from coordinate 17,985 downwards.
TCACCGTTTATGGTGAGTTGCTCATTTTCCCAGGCAATTTCTACAGACTTGTCGTCAATCTCATACTCAACTATGTATTCAAAGTTGATTTCATAAGAGCCAAACTCATATAAATGACGAAAGATTTCAATTAACGCTTCAAAGAGATTCGATTTACCTGTTCCATTCTTGCCGACAAAGACATCAATAAAGCTCTGTCCATCAAAATCAAGTTTGAAATTATTAAGGTTTTTATACTCGCTTATAAAAACAGATTGTAGCCGCATAGTATCACCTATACCTTTGCCAATACAGCGTTAAGAATCGCTGTTTGTTTTTCAGTAGAGTATTTAAGCTGCTGTTCGAGGGAATTACAGAGTTCCATGAGTTGGTTGATTTTAGCAACGATGCGTTTTTGTTCAGCGAGGGGTGGGAGGGGGACTAATTTGTTGATAATTTTCTCTCTTGAAATATTCGGTTGTGCAGCACCTGCACCTTGAGAGATGAAATTCAACTTCAAGGACTGAAGCAATTGATAAAGAAAAATATTGTAAATACTTGAATAAGTCTTGCAGGCGCAAACAGCTTGATTTGTCGCAGCTTCAATTTCCAGTATTCCAACATCACCTATGTTTGCTCCATACATAGCAATCAAAATCGAACCTATTGGATTAATTACTAATGGACAACTTTCTACTGCTGTCTGGGTTATCGTTTCACTCGTTTCAACTATTCTACCTTGTTTTACTTCTCCCGATTTTACCCATGGTATTTCCCCTCCGTAATAAGATGAATTACTTCTGCTTGGAGTGGAACCTGATTTCCATGTTCCATAATCGTTTAGTCTAACCCACTTCCACCCCTTCGGCACCTCATGTGGAATCTCCTCCGGTTTGATCGGCGGTAACAGTTGCTGCTTCTTAATCTTCCCTTCTTCGATCAGCTTCTTTTTCTCAGCCTCAATCTCTTTCAAAAGTTCACTTACCGGTTGGTCATTCGGGTCTTGCGGAACAAGCTTTCCCATTACCGCTAGTTGCAGAATGGCTTTTTTTAATTCTCCAACATTTTCGGGAACTGAATAAAGCTCGCCAAAGTTGCTGGTGATGAATCCCCATGAGGTGTTAAAGGCTGTTCCGTCAGGTGCAGAAAGGAAACTATTCATTGCAGCGGTATGGATGGTTAATAGTTTTTGATTCCGCTCATTCCGCTCTGCTTCCAGTTTGTCACACAAGGCTATAAGTTGGTCGATTTTGGTGACAATGCGTTTTTGTTCGGCGAGAGGGGGGAGAGGGAAGGGCGAGCATGAAAAATACTCTTTAGGAACCCGTTTTTGTCCGGCCGAACCTGTCATTTTTGGAATACCGTTTGAAATAAACCGAGGACTTTTAAAAAAAGCCAGAATGTATTCTGGGCACATTTTTTTAAAAGAATTTCTATAAACATGCAATTCGGTTGTACCAGCACCGACACCATTAGGAAGTTTTTTCATTACACTAGATTTACCATTTTCAAAACAAGGTGTTATTTTTGCTAAGACAACATCATTTTCTGCAAAATGCGTATATCCTTTTTTAATTTTAGACCATTTCTTCACTTCAAAACTATGTATTTTTCCATATTCGGCAAAAATCATAGGCATAGGAACAAAAGCGGCTAATACCTCATCGTCAACATTATTTCGTGGGTTAATCTCACCTAAAATATCTAATTGTGTCCATTCCCACCCCTTAGGCACCTCATATGGAATCTCCTCAGGCTTAATTGGTGGCAGTGGTTCTTTTTTCTTAATTTTCCCATCTTTAATCTGCTTCTTTTTATCAGCCTTAATCTCTTTGAGCAGTTCACTTGCTGGTTGGTCATTCGGATCTTGCGGAACAAGCTTTCCCTGCATTGCCAGCGAGAGGATTAGCTCACGCAGCTTTTTTATACCATCGGGCGTTTCCAGTGCTATTTCAAAATGGCGTTCGAGTAGCTCCATTACCTGCTACCTCCCAGCGCCTGCATCAGTTCTTTTTTCAGTGCATCACGAGTAGCAATCAGCTTCTTTGTAATCGCTTCATATTCTTTCATCAACTCATCCGGGTCGCCATGTTCTACATCCACCACATGCGGATTTTTAAAATCGAGATTATAGTTCTTATCTTCAATCTCCTGAACTGATACTTTCCAGGCGTACTCATTCTGCTTACGCTTGTTCCACCATTTTTTCTCCAGGTCAAATTCTTGGATGGTGAGCGGTTTTGAACGGGAGTATGATTTATAGCCCTCTGGATAGGGATGTTCAAAGAACCAGACCTGCTTGGTCGGTGTCCCTTTTTCAAAGAAAAGAATGTTCGTTTTTATACCGGTGTACGGGCTGAATACGCCATTCGGTAGGCGTACGATCGTATGCAGATTAAACTCTGTGAGGAGTTCTCTTTTTATCGTTGTTTTGACGCCTTCACCAAATAAAAAACCATCGGGTAAAACTACGGCAGCTCGTCCTGTATCATGCTTCAAAAGATGCATGATCAATGCCATGAAAAGATCGGCTGTTTCACGAGTCTGATATTTTTTTGGAAAATTATTTTCAATACCGTCTTCTTCCATACCACCAAACGGTGGATTGGTAATGACACAATCAACACGATCTTTGGGGCCATAATATTTCAATGGTCTGCTGAGCGTATTGTCATGACGGATATTGGTAGGCACATTAATACCATGAAGCATCATATTAGTCATGGCAAGCATATGGGGAAGCGGCTTCTTCTCTACACCATTGATAGATTTTTGCAATATTTCACTGTCTCTGGCTGTTTTTACCTGCTTTTTCAGATGTTCAATTGTGTTCGCCAAAAAACCCCCGGTTCCGCAGGCCGGATCTAAAATTTTTTCCCCTAGTTTAGGATCAATAACATCAACCATAAACTGAGTAACCGCTCGAGGCGTATAGTATTCTCCGGCATTACCGGCAGATTGCAGATCGCCAAGTATTTTTTCGTAAATACCGCCAAATAGGTGCCTGTCCTCGGAAGAATTAAAATCAACATCATCTTGAATGGTATTAATTACTTGCCGAAGCAGTGTACCTGATTTCATATAGTTATAGGCATCTTCGAATACGCTACCCACAACTTTACCATGAGAAGAAACCCCTGCGGTCGTTGCTAGCTTCTTAAGTGCAGGAAAAAGGCCATTGTTGACGAAGTCTATCAGCTCTTCACCAGTCATTCCCTCGGCATTGGCTGCCCAATTAGACCATTGAAATCTGCTTTGCAGAGGCGATTTATATCCTTTGATAGTAATTTTCCATTCTTGCTCTTTGTCATCAAATATTTTTAGAAACAGAAGCCAGACCATCTGGCTGATACGTTGGGCATCGCCATCAACACCCACATCTTTACGCATGATATCTTGAATGACTTTTATTAATGTACTAAGTGGCATTTTGGACTTCTCCTTCTTTATGCAGCGTAAATCGCTTTTTCAAGTTCGTTAACAGCCTTCTGGTATTTTTCAATACCGCCAAACATCTTGATGATTTCCATAGGTGTGCCAAAATGTGTAAACGGATTTATAGTTAGAATCTGCGTCTCTTCAATGTGGACGATTCCTTCGTCTGAGTATTTATCCAAAAGCGCAGAAAGAACGTGTTGTGCTTGTTCTCCATATTTCGTAAAGTAATCCCGTTTTCTTACGTTCTCTGCCCGTTCTTTACGGGTCATAGGCGGCTTATCCCATGCCACATGACAGACAATATCAAAAGGGTCCAATTCTTTCCCAATCTCTTCTGCAAGTGCGTCAAAGAATATGCCTTCATCAGCAAGTTCTTCGATAATTGCTTGTTTTTTGTCGGCATCGCTCCATTTTTTCAAAAAGTCGTCAAGCGATGAGAACTCTCTATCAAGAGTCTTTTTCGTATAATCCTTGAGAGATTCTGTAATCAGCTTGCCATTCGCATCGTAATATTGAACTCTCTCTGCCACAACAGAAACAGGCACATTTGCCACATAATATTTTTTAATTTTGGTTGTTTCATCAGTACCATCTCCGGAATAGTTCCAATCATATGGGCTATGTTCTCCGGTATCGGTAGACGTACCCATATCATTGTCGCTGCTGACCTCATTTGATTTATCATCAGGTGGTACGGGTGAATCGCCCGACTTTGGTGTGTAGATAACAACCGGGTCACCATCAAAGTCAGGGTCGGCAAATAATTCTGTTGCTTTTTTGAAATCCATAATGGTGAAGTAGAATTTATGATAATCTTCATTGATACGCGTGCCACGCCCAATAATCTGCTTAAACTCACTCATTGACTGAATGCGCTGGTCTAAAACGATCAGTTTACATGTTTGCGCATCCACTCCAGTTGTCATCAGCTTTGAGGTTGTCGCAATTACCGGATACTTTGCTTCGGGGAAGATAAAATTATCAAGCTCAAGTTTGCCCTCGTCATTATCGCCGGTTATTCGCATGATATATTTGGCATTCTCAGCTACCAAATCAGCATTTTCATTTACCAAAGCCTGCCGCATTCGTTCGGCATGGTCAATATTATCACAAAAGACAATAGTTTTATCGAAGCGGTTGGTTTGTTTTAAGAATTCCGTAATTTTCCTGGCAACCAACTGCGTTCGTTTTTCGAGTACCAGGGTTTTATCAAAATCTTTCTGGTTATAAATACGATCTTCGATCTCATTCCCGTGTTTGTCGGTCATTCCCTTTTCTGGCCGCCATCCTGCCAAATCTTTATCCATATCAATACGCACAACTTTATAAGGCGCAAGAAAACCGTCATCAATACCTTGCCGTAATGAGTAGGTATAAATGGGTTCGCCAAAATAATCGATATTGGAAATATCCTTTGTTTCTTTTGGAGTTGCAGTTAACCCAATTTGAGTTGCCGAACTGAAATATTCAAGAATCTGTCGCCAATTAGAATCCTCTGCCGCACTCCCTCGATGGCATTCATCAACGACAATCAGGTCAAAAAACTCTGGTGTAAACTGCTTATATATATTCCTTTCCTCTTCGGTTCCTGTGACTGCTTGATAAAGCGATAGATAGATTTCGTATGATTTATTGGCCTGTCTTTTTTGAATTTTGGTCATAGCAGAACCAAAGGGTTTGAAATCGTTGGTCATTGTTTGATCAACGAGAATATTCCGGTCTGCAAGAAACAATATTCGTTTCTTTGTCCGTGACTTCCATAACCGCCAGATAATCTGAAATGCAGTAAAAGTTTTACCTGTACCAGTTGCCATAACCAGCAAAATGCGATTTTTACCATTTGCGATTGCTTCAATAGTCTTATTGATCGCGAGTAACTGATAATAACGAGGTATTTTATTGCTACCGTCACTGTAATAATCCTGTGTGATGACAGATTCTTGTGCTTGCGTAATTCCTTTATGCACACACCATATGCGCCATAAAGTTTCCGGTGTAGGGAAATCATCTAAGCCTATCTCACTTTCAACAATTCCGTCAGTAGCAATACTATTATGGAAAAGAAATCCATCTCCATTAGAACTAAACACAAAAGGGACTTGTAAAAGTTCTGCATAGCTTAAGCCTTGCTGCATTCCATCACCAATGGAGTGGTTATTGTCTTTTGCTTCAATAACAGCAATAGGGATATTAGGCTTATAAAACAGAACATAGTCTGCACGTTTATTCTTCGCCCTTGTGTAATGCTGACCTCGCACTATTATTCGGCCTTTAGTGAGTGGAAACTCTTCAAGTATTTGGGCAAAAGTATCCCACCCAGCTTTTTCTAAAGCCGGGGTAATGTATTTCGTACAGATGTCTCTTTCAGTTAGTTCTTTTTTATCCATAATTTCTCACTTTTGTGCGGCAAGTGACGTATATACGCTGTCGAACTTCTATTTCTTTCCATCTTATGAAATAACTTAAGGTTAAAATTCTGCAATTTATGATAAAAATCCTGCAATACCTTTGTAAAGCCACGCAGATCTTAGTTTGCATATTTAAAAAACACGGGGACATAAAAAACACGAGACCAGCTACTAAAGTCAAGCCCCCACTTCAAAAAAATGATCCCTTTAAAAAGAACATACCAAATAAGCCCTTTTAAACACCGAATATTTCTTGCCTAAGGCAATAGAATGGTTCGATTCCAATCATGTTTTAAGCAGTCTTTTTCCTACTATCCTGATAATGCTCGACGGGAGGAAGCCCCCACACAACTCGGAAACAATTCTGATAATTCGGCAGAACAAAAAAAGCCTCCAGTATCCCGTAAGGACTGCTCAAGGTTCTTGTTCAGCCTCTGCATGGCGGAAGCCATTGACACAGAGTAATGCCGTAAACAAAACAGAAATCAGCCATATATTATTATGATCCCGTCCCGCATGACCTTCTCCTTATACCCTTACATCCCCCGTTCCCTCTTGTTCTGCCAGAAAGCCCACTCTATGGTTAGCATCAGTTTTTCATATCATTTTTCAGTCCCATAACGGTCTCCCTGGACAGTCCTATTATTCTGCAAATCACGTCAACGTCCAATCCTTCCCTTGATGCGGCCCTGGCCGTCTCGACTTTGCCCTCAATCTTGCCTATTGTTTGCCCTTCCCTAATTCCATTTTCATTCCCCTTGCCTCAGCGTTGACTCTAAAAAGGGGAGTCTGATTAATGCGGATAAGCATTGCTGGCGCTTTACTACCCTTAATAGTCCGGATAATGGACCGCCTTATTCCTGGCGGATATCGGCCAGTCCATGCCCCAGCCGTCATAGGCTATAAAAACTTCTTCCACCCGCTGATGCCCGTCTCTGCCAGTGTTGGTGCTGGCCGGTATCATGCGGGTGGCTCAAACCTGGTGATGTGTTAACGATACCAACGTCTAACCCACAATTCCCTTGTTGCCTGATTCTGAAGCCGACGAAACAGTTACCTGCTGACGCTATTGGGATATCTCTTGTCCGCACTACCTGGGCCGGGACATTTACGGAAATTACTGCAGAACTTACACCAAATACAAATATTCAGGTACAACCTATTATCACAGAGTCCCAAAATAAGGGAGAAGCTCTCCTTTCTGGTACCCTGGTTAATTGTTCTTGAGGTCAATTCACAACCTGGCTTACCGACACCCTGGACGCCTGTACCAGACGCAACAACTCCGCCACACTCGCCTGATCCCCGGCAGCCTCCGCCTCTCTTAGCTGGTCAATCAATCCGTCAAATAAGCAGTACTATGCTGTAGTACTAATTGGATTTCCTAATAAGAAATGTTATAATTCATGCAAGGGGTAAGATGAAAGAGAGATAAATTATGAATTCTACAAAAGATGAAGCTTTAAAAGTCATCCAAGGGCTATCAGAACATGCTACCTGGGAAGATATTATGTACGAGTTATATGTTAAAATGAAAATCTATTCAGGTTTAGAGGATATAACTAACGGCAAGGTAATCTCCCAAGAAAATGCCATGAAAAAACTCTTAGAGCATTAGTTTTGCTTTTCAATCAGTTCCCTAATTGGCTGTAAGCAGACGCTTTCTCTTGTAACCAAAAGTTTTTTCATATTTGGTCTCCTTCTTAGCATTTTAATACTAAGCCTTATTGGGATTCCAAAAGGAATCTGATTTCGTTTGCAGACAATTCATTTAAATAGGTCGTACCCGGCTGGATCAAGCTGTCAATAAGCTCCCTTTTCTTTTCTTTCACATCATTAATTGTCTCTTCAATAGTACCTTTGGCGATCAGGTTTATTACCTGGACACATTTTTGCTGCCCAATCCGGTGCGCCCTGGCCGAAGCCTGTTCCTCAACACTTGGATTCCACCATGGGTCAAAATGCACTACTGTATCTGCAGCCGTAAGGTTCAAACCTGTACCCCCCGCTTTCAGGGAAATCAGAAACACTGTCGCTTTTCCGGCGTTAAATTCATCCACGATCCTCCCCCGGTTCTTTTGGGGAGTTTGTCCATCAAGCCGCAAATACTCAATTGTAAGCTTTTGCAGCTCGGCCTCAATAATGTCCAGCATTGTGGTAAACTGGGAAAAAACCAGCACCTGCCTGCTCGCATCCTTGAGCTCCGCCACAATTTCCAGCAAGGCTTCCAGCTTTGGCGAAATATCAGTGAAATCCTCCACAAACATCCCCGGATGGCAACATATCTGCCTTAACCTTGTCAATACGGATAATGCTTCAAAGACACCTTTTTCTTCAAGCATCTCAATCGCTTTTTGCCTGTAGGCCAGATACAGTTTCTTTTGTGCCCGGGTAAGCTCGACCCTCACCGTTGTGTCGATCCTTTCGGGCAAATCCTTTAACACTTCTGATTTCAACCTTCTTAAAATAAAAGGTGTAATCCTGTTTCTCAACTCCGGCAGTTTCCTATCGTCATCAATATATTTTCGCTTATACTCAGCAAAGCTTTTAAACATTGGCGGTATCAACCAATTAAAAACAGACCATAACTCTGCGAGGTTATTTTCAATCGGCGTCCCGGACAGCGCAATTTTCGCATGAGTATTAATCTGCTTGATGGATTTTGCAGTTTTAGTCATGTGGTTTTTAATTCTCTGAGCCTCATCCAGCACAACTAGGTCAAACACCTTTCCTTTATACAGGTCAAGGTCATTAACAACCAGATTATATGAAGTAATCAGCACATCGAGACAGTCAAACCTGGCCCAGACTTGACTTCTATTCCCTGCATCGCCTGTCAATGCGGCGCACCGCAAGCAAGGCGCAAACCTTTTCAGCTCGTTCAGCCAGTTGTCAATCAGGCTGGTTGTCACCACAATCAGACATTTGATGTTGCCTTTGTCCTGCAGCTCGGATAAAATCAAGGCAATGGCCTGTACTGTTTTCCCCAGCCCCATATCATCTGCCAATACTCCGCCCAGTCCGGCCTTCAGGAGCATCTTCAGCCAAATAAAGCCATCCTTCTGATATTTTCGCAGCTCAGCCTTTAGTTGACTGGGTACAGATATGCGCAGATCTTTTAAACCAAAGATCCGCTGCTCGATACTCCGGATATCAAAACCGCTGAATCCAACGCAGCCCGAATTTACCGCCTCATCAATTATATCTGCGGCATAGGGAATTTCATATATTGGAATATTTATTTTTCTTTTCTCCAGGTCTGCCCGGGTGATGCCGAATTTCCTCAGCAAATTCAATGTTTCCTTGATTTTGCTTTCCCTTAAGTCAATAAAGCCTCCCCGGTGCAGCTGATAAAACCTTAAGTCTTCATTTTCTCCGTCTGTTTTTAATATTGCTTCAATATCCGCCGGGCTGATGTCATTATCGTAGGCAAAATTACACTCAATATAACTTTGGAAGTTTCCACTGGGACAATTCAAGCTTAAGTGTAATGATTTCCTGATCATTACACTTTTAAAGCTTTTTGTGTAGTATACTACTCCGTTTTTTAAGAGCTCCGGGACAACACAGAGTAGAAAATCCAGAATATCCTGGGTAAATATGGCCGGCATAGTCATGATATCCGGGAAATACTTGGCCCTGTAGAATTTGAATTCGCTCAGTCTATTTGTTAGAATTGAAAAAATATATTCAGCTGTAAAATCTATTTCACTGTTACGCTTTGACTGAATAAGACCCAACTTGTATCTATTACCTTCCAAAATTAGAACAGGGTAAAGCACAATAAAGTTCCTGTCATAATCCAAATACACCTCAAACCTGGCTCCTTCAGGCATGACATCCGATAATGCCAAACCCTCTCCGGTTTCTTCCACCAGATCCGCTGTGGTCATTAGTTCATATACTTTTCCAGAGTCAAGAACTGTTGCCATAAATCTACCTTCCACAACACTTTTTATATTTCAGGCCGCTTCCACATAGACAGGGGTCGTTCCGTCCAGGCCGGGATGTTCTTTGGGTTACAGTTTGATTCTCAGCAATTTCCACCCCGGCTGAATTCCCACACCCTTTTTGGCCCTGAAAGGACAAAACGCTCTTTGTTGAGTGCCCCTTGATTACCCACTGGTTTAAATCATTAAAAAAATGCGCGCTGGCAAACTGCAGCATCTTGTTGAGAGTGTCAATATCATCAAATTTCAGTCTTTCAGTAATGCTGGAAATACAATCTGCCGGATTTTCACCATTCTTCAGGTACAGAATCCATTCACTGACCATCGCCACCGCCTCTAAATAGGGCACGTGCAACTTTTCCGTTATGTACTTCGTCAGATCATGAATTGGCTTTTGATCAAGATATCGATCCGCCAGCAGGTCATTGACAGACAAAGGTAAAAAGTCAATCTCCTGCCGTCTATTCTGATCAAACATAATATTACACGGATCAATTATATTGGGGTGAGCAAAATACCAGCCATTGGCAGGGTAATCAAGATAAACTTTGTTTATCTGCGCTGAATAGGCGGCAATTCTATTAATGACTCTACTTATTCTGTTATTTCCGGGCCGATTAATTCTCTCCAGTCCCCGCGCGAAAGTGGATAGGGAGATGCTTTTCTTCAGGTTTCCACGGTCAAAGTTTTGCATGCTATCTTCAAGAAGGCATTGGTAGTCATATTCTTTAACAACCCCATAGTAGTAGAGTATGTTTTTCCCTATCCGGTATAGTAATGAGTTATACTTCACTGTTTTTTCAAGACCGGCTTGTTCGATGCTGTCTAAAATCTTCCGAAGCTCGGGTGGTAAATAAAAAAATTCATTGCCTTCGATTTCAATCCGGTAAAGGTACCCGCATTGGATCAGATGCTGAACATGAGACGCCATGCTCCCGGTTCGACTAAGCGGGAAAAACTGCCGGTCCCTAATCTTTAGCATTGTCTGATACATTGTTTCATCCATCAATTCTAAAAATCCGGCAAAACGGTCAGGGATTTGTTCGCTGAGCAGACCCAGCATGATCTCCTTTTTCACATTCTTTTTGATATCAATACCCTCAGTATCGATTATTTGTATATAATTATCCTTCGCATAAAAACCAAGCAAGTCAATAAGTCCGGCATCCAGGGCAACTTCACCGACAACCCGGTATGGATAGGCAACAACAGTGTTCCGTCCGGTACCGGAATATTTTTTCTTCAACACAATTTTACTGCTAAACATTTTACCCGTCATTGAGTCTGCCGACGGGTAATACACCAAGCGATGAATTTCCTTATTATTAATCAATTACTCATACCCTCTTAAGACGTTTTACCGGCATGTCAATATTTACTACCATATCCATTTTACCACGTATCTACGTAGCCATGCTCAAGCATCGCTTTTAAAAGGACCGGCTTATATATACCCCTGGCCAGTTGCTCATAATCCGCAACATCCACCGGAAAATCAAGGTACACCTCCGGCTTTTCAACCCTTGCCAGCAAATCACGGTCAAGCTCCATCTGCTTCTGAGGGGCAAGCAACGAGTTCTTTTATTATCCAGCTCTGTTTTCCAAATACTCATCATAAGTCATTTGCCTATCCACTATTCCATTTGGCGTTATTTCGATGATTCGGTTTGCCTGGGGCTGACCCCTGGTATGGAACCCTGAAAACATAGATATGTATTATCGCCCAGCCCATGATATAATTAAAATAATTACCATATTCGGATGTGAGCATTATGAAAACTTATACCTTCGATAAATTTATAAACCGGCAGAATAAAAATAAAAACATTAAGCAACAGTTAAAAATCAAAGCAAATAATACTGTTTGCCCGGGCAAAAAACGTAATACGCGCAGGCATGAAGAAACTGTACTGCTTGTTCAATCCATGATGAAGGATATTAAACGATTGGAAGACGAAGGGATTTTAAGGAAAAATGGACGGGCGTGGAAACTCAATATCTAAACGAGATATTGAATTTATTAAAGAAAAACTTCTAGCTCTGCAATACAAACCTTTCGAAAAAAAATTCGAAATAAACATCAAAGCCGTTGGATATTTAACCTACCTTTTTCAAAAGATAGGCATCCGGCCTATTATAGTTGGAGGTCACGCAGTGGAACTATACACAGCGGGCCACTACACTACGGTTGATGTGGATATCGTTTTATCTGGCCGTGACGCTGCAAAAGAAATATTAGAACGGGTAGGTTTTACAAAACATTCCGGCGAGAGACACTGGTATCATAAGGAACTTGGCCTGCCCATTGAAATACCTGATGATCTTCTGGCCGGTTCGATGGATAAAATCATTGAAGTAACGTTTGGCGATGGTTTTTTCGTTTTTGTAATTGGCATTGAAGATTTAATTCTTGATCGTGCCAGGGCAGCAGTCTATTGGGATTCCGCCTCGGACCGCGAGTGGGCATTATTACTGCTAAATGCTCAATGGAACGATATTGATTTTGATTACCTAATAAACGAAGCCATTAAAGAACCCCAAACAAAGCAAAATAACGGTGTATATAATTTAATATTAGAATTAATAGATGAAACGAAAAATTACAACAAGCATCCATAAGTTATCCATGGATGTTCTGCTCGGATATTCTGTTAAGCCGGCGAGACCTTCATCCTTGATGTTGGCAAGCCCCTTTAAAATAACCTCGGCCAGATAATTTGCCAGAACTTGAGCCGCCTCTTTAAATTTTAAAAAAATCCGAGTTCTTTTATTATCCAGCTCTGTTTTCCAAATACTCATCATAAGTCATTTGCCTGTCCACCATTCCATTTGGCGTTATTTCGATGATGCGGTTTGCAATGGTCTGAATAAATTGATGGTCCTGAGATACAAACAAAATGGTTCCTTGAAATTTGCTCAGCCCGTTATTGAGGGCAGTAATTGACTCTAAATCCAGGTGGTTGGTAGGTTCATCTAATAGTAAAACATTAGCCCCGTTGAGCATCATCCTGGCAAGCATACAGCGTACTTTTTCCCCCCCGGAGAGTACCCGTGAGCTTTTCTGTGTTTCCTCACCTGAAAAGAGCATTCGCCCCAGGAAGCCTCTGACAAAGGATTCCTCCTGATCCCTGGAATATTGACGCAACCAGTCCACCAAATTCAAATCAACATTAAAGTAATCAGAGTTATCCTTGGGAAAATAGGCCTGGGAAGTGGACACACCCCATTTAAAGTTGTCACTATCGAGAGCAAGCTCCCCCATTAATATTTTGAACAGAATGGTTATGGTCAGCCCGCTAGAACTAATAAAGGCAATCTTATCCCCTTTGTTCACCTTAAAACAAACATCCTTTAAAACCTGCTCCCCGTCAATGTTGACACTTAAGTTTTCCACTGTTAGGAGTTGGTTACCCGCCTCTCGATCCGGTTTAAAAGCAATATAGGGGTATTTACGGGATGATGGTTTGATATCTTCCAGTGTTAATTTCTCCAGTTGCTTTTTTCGCGATGTAGCCTGTTTTGCCTTTGACGCGTTAGAGCTAAATCTTTCAATGAATCGTTGCAGATCCTTAATTTTATCTTCTTTCTTCTTATTAGCATCTTTGGCTAGCTGCAATGCCAGTTGACTGGATTCCAACCAGAAATCATAGTTGCCCACATACAATTGAATATTGCCAAAATCAATATCCGCAATATGGGTGCACACTTTATTTAAAAAATGGCGATCGTGGGATACAACAATAACCGTGTTATCAAAATTATAAAGAAAATCTTCCAGCCAGGTAATGGCCTCAAGATCCAGGTGGTTAGTCGGTTCATCCAATAATAAAATATCAGGATTGCCGAACAAAGCCCTGGCTAACAGGACTTTCAGCTTTTCCACCCCACCTAAATCCTTCATTTTCTTAGCTTGAAAATCTTCTTTAATCCCCAGTCCATTTAACAAGCGAGCAGCCTCTACCTCCGTATCCCAGCCATTAAGCTCGGCGAATTCACATTCCAACTCAGACGCCCTGATCCCATCGGCATCAGAAAAATCGGGTTTAGCATAGAGTGAGTCTTTTTCTTCCATGATGGCATAAAGCCTGGCATGTCCCATAATAACTACTTTGAGCACTTCGAACTCATCAAACTCAAAATGGTTTTGCTTTAAGACAGCTATACGCTCACCTGGGGTCACGATAACCTCTCCGGCACTAGGGTCAATTTCACCGTCCAGAATCTTTAAAAAAGTAGACTTACCGGCCCCATTGGCACCGATTAAGCCGTAACAATTGCCCGGTGTGAATTTTATATTGACATCCTCAAATAAGACACGTTTGCCAAAGAGTAGTGTTATGCCTTGTGTACTAATCAACTTTCACATACCATCTTTCATAATTTATTTACAAGCCAACAAGTTAATATTATATCACATTAATAACGACTAAAGATTCTGTGATTATTTGAAAAAGGCATAAAGGTGGTCATCATAAAATTACATTTTTCTTGCTCAAGCAAACGCCAGCGGTTAATATATGATTTATATATCAACCGTCGATAGCTCAATTTATTAAGAAGGTGACATTATGGAAGAGCCCCGTCAGACTGTATGGTCAAGAGATTTTACTTTGCACTGGGTAGCCAATTTTCTTATAAGTCTGGGCTTTTACTTTCTCCTGCCCACGCTGCCGGTCTTTGCCGTTAAAGCACTGGGCGCTGATAAAAGCCAGGTTGGTTACATTATTGGTATTTATACCCTTTCAGCGGTGGCTATACGGCCTTTCGTCGGCTACGCCCTGGACACTCTGGGGCGCAGAAAGGTTTATCTCTGGGCGATTGGTTTTTTCGCCCTGCTGGCGTTCAGCTACCAACTGGCCTTTAGCCTGTTATTACTGTTTATTTTGCGCCTTTTGCACGGATTTACCTGGGGGGCCACCACCACCGGCGGGGGTACCATTGCGGCAGATTTACTGCCAACACAGAGACGCGGTGAAGGCATCGGTTATTTCGGCCTTTCCATGACCCTGGCCATGGCCCTGGGTCCCGTGGTGGGTCTATGGTTGATGGGGGACAATAGCTACGACACCCTTTTCTTAAGTTCGGGGGGGCTGACTGTTGCAGCCCTGGTGGCCGCTGCCATGGTAAAGTATCCTACTCTTACCACAGTCAAACGGCCCCTGGTCTGGGAAGCTTTTTTTGAAAGGCGGGTGTTTCATGTTTGCATAGCCATGTTCTTTGCGACGGTTACGTACGGCGGTATCATCTCCTTCATAACCCTTTACAGCGAAGAAATAGGTATCCGCAATGGCGGCCTTTTCTTCCTCATTTACGCCATAGCCTTGAGCCTGACCAGGCCCATAGCCGGAAGGCTGATGGACCGTCATGGACCCTCACCGGTTATTGTGTCCGGCTTTATCCTTCTGATTGCAGGTTTCCTGTCACTGTGGGCGAGTCACCAGCTTGCCGGGTTTGCAATGGCAGCCGTGCTCATAGGAATAGGCAATGGTAATATCTGGCCCACCCTGCAGACCATGGTGATTAACCTCGTCCAGCCCCAGCGCCGGGGAGTTGCCAATTCAACTTATTTTTCCGCCGTTGACCTGGGTATTGGCACCGGTTCGATAATGCTGGGCTTTTTGGCGGACAAAACATCGCTAGGCACTATTTACCTGGTCAGCGCGGTCATACTGCTAATACCTCTGGTCTACCTTTTACTGTATGTGAGCAGGGACTACAAGCATAAAATGGCAGAGGTGCGCCATGGATAACCTGTTGGAAAACCCCGCCAAATATATATCGGCGCTCTTGGTGCCTGTCCTCATCCAGTAATGCCTGCCTCTTCATCTCGTCTAGTGGCCGTTCGATGTTGGTGATCATTTTTGTACTGACTTTGATGTGGTCCTGCCCTCGTCCTTATGGTTTTTGCCTTGGCGTTTGAGATATACCGAGGTAATCCATAAGCGCAGCTTGAAATACCTTTGAATAATTTACACCCTGAGCCTCTGCCAATTCTTTTAACCAGGCAGGTATAGTAAGGTTTGTCTTTACTGCCCTATTGTCCAACTCATTCCTTACGAGGTCAGGGAAAACTGTAACTGGAGATACCAAATACCCTGATGCTGTTTTGGGATCCACTTGTGGTACTTTGGACGGAATAGGTATTTCATCGCCGTCTTTTTCCATGCCGTATACATGCAATCCTAATGCTTCGGCAGCCTGTTTTTGTGCCTCTTCATAATCTTCTCCATAACTCACACAGCCCGGAAGATCGGGAAAATACACGCTATAGCCTGTTTCAGTTGGCTCAAACACAGCTAAATAAGTGAGCTTACGCATAATAGTACATCTCCTTTCTCATAGTGAGGCAAAGGCTCTATTTTTGCTCGCTCCCTATATTATGCATTATACGCCTAAATAATGCGCATGCCAATAGTCCAAAGAAACCGGCCAAAAGCCCCTCTTCCCTGTGCAATGCAAAGAACCCGAACTTTTAAAAAAAGCCCGGATTCTTTTATTTTCGTTCAATAATGGTATTATGAATACAAGCTTACTGCTGTCAACATGCAAAATTTTGGGTATAATATTATAAAAACCGGGAATGAGATGCTAATGACTAGAAAAACGGATTTTTGGCAACCCCAATATGTTATTAATTCCAATATCATCAGGTTACTCATGGAAATTGAAGCTGCCCGAGTGGCAGTGGAATATACACCGTTGACTCCGGCGGTTGAAAATATCATTCGTAACCGTGTACGCATACGTTCCAGCCACTATTCAACTTTTATCGAAGGTAACCGGCTGACCATTCAAGAAGCTAATGCGGTAGTGAACCTCCTCCGGGACAAGCCCGGAGGCTTCTTCCCGTAAGGTTTCTCATTTCGTCGAGAACTGCCTTACCAAAGTAAGGTCTTACGCTCCCTCGTGAGCTACAGCACTGTGTTGCCACAGCCTTGGCCCGGTCCATGGGCATCTACTACTCAGCGTAGATACGTTACGCAGCCTTTTTCGGCGTTACCACCTTTGGCCGCATGTATTCAACCTTTTCAGGCAGTTTCCGGCCTTTGGTGAATTTGCCGTTGATACTTTTATCCAGAATACCGGACGCTCCAACCACATCCCGGTGCGGGCCGGTGAAACCGCATTTGCCACACTTGTAGGTGCGGCCAGTCTGCTTGGTGTATTCACCGCAGGCAGGACATGTTCCGGATGTGCCGCGTTCATCATCCGACATCATTTTAATGCCGTGGCGCTTGAGCTTGTACTCCAGCATCCTGCGTAATTCACCGAATGCCCACTGGCTCATGCGCTGGTTGTGCTTTTTCCCGCAGTCCTTCTTGCGCACTCCTTCTGGGTTGCCAATGTAGATGGTCTTGACGTTGTGCTTGAAGCACCACTTTGCAACAATAGCTGAAATGGTATGCATGGCGTGCTCAATCCGGCGCTCGATGTTATTCAAGAACCGGTACTTGGCGGTCAGAAGTTTCCTGCGGCGCTTGGAGCCTTTCTTAGTCCTGGAGATAGCCTTTTGGAACCATCGCAATACTTTGTTTCTTAAACGGTGCAAGGAGCGCAATAGTCTGCCGCTTATCACCAGCGCTTCCTTACCGTTGGTGATGGTTGCAGCGTGTATTTCACCGGGATCTATGGCCGCCGTAACGTTGCCCTGTACTTTTTGCAGGGCCGGTTTTTCTACCGTTACGTGCAGCCAGTATTGGTTTCGGTGCCAGACGAGCTGTACTAACTTGATGACAGCATTGGAGAGCCTTTCGGGTAAGTTAAGGACTAGCGGTTCCCTGCCTCGCCCGTTGGAAAGAGTAAGCGCCTGTCCCTCGTGAGTGATACCGAGTGGCTTCCAGGTGACTGTGAAAAAATGTTTCTTCCGGTGGGGATATCGCCAATCTGTTAAGCCCTGATTATGCAAATTCTTGGTTCGTTCACAAGCTTCAAAGTAGGTTTCCACTATGGCCTGGGCTGATTGAGAATGGATGCCGTATTTACCTTTGACGAACGCTTTCATGGCACCTTCATCCAGCCAGCAGTGATGCTTGATGTATACTGTGCGGTGGACGGTGCAGATAGTGTTCCACGCTTTAGCCGCTTCTCTTTGTAAATCACGAGCCAGAGAAATTTGCTCAGGAGTTAGGTGTAACGGGAACTTCTCTACCATAGTATCGACATCTTTGGATTTTGTTTTCTTCTGCTGGTTATTCTTGCACTTGCTCATT